>JAKALX010000275.1 GCA_021823905.1 Chloroflexota bacterium
CGCTCGTCTTCAAACCACCCGCTATGTCCGCATCCCGGCGCTCCATGGCTGTCGCGCTTCTGATACGACGGCGCGGGCAGCGGCTTCGCTATGCCTGCCGGACGCGCTCCATGGCTGTCGCGCTTCTGATACGACGGCGTGGGCAGCGGCTTCGCTATGCCTGCCGGACGACGCCGTCCGCGAGGAGCGCCTCGATCCGGTCGTCTTCAAAGCCGAACTCGCGCAGCACCTCAACGCTGTGCTGGCCGACGAGCGGCGCGCCGCGTTCGAATCCGCCGCGCCCGCCGAAGTCGCCATACGCCCGCTGGCCGACCGTCGGCCCCCAGACAGGATGCTCGTAGCTGTCGAAGTAGCGGTTTTCGTTCACCCACGGGTCGTCGAAGAACTCCGGAAGGCCGAGGACCGGGGCTGCCGGGACGCCGCGCAGCACGAGCCGGTCAACCGCCTCTGTCCGTGGCATCGGCGCGAGCGCTTCGGCGACCAGGTTGCCGAGCGTCCCCGTCGCCGGTTCGCGCATCGCCTGCTCGGCGGTCATCCGCCCGGCCCACTCGCTGCGGCCCAACGCCGCGCAGAGCTGATGGAACTGGGTCGCGTCGCTACAGGCGACCGCCACCCAGCCGTCGGCGCAGCGGTAGAAGCGGTTGAGCGCGCCCGGCCCCAGGAAATCCCGGCCTCCGACCGGCGCCGGCGGACGCCCTTCGTACCAGGTCACCTCGCCCGACTGCGTGAGGATGCTCTGGTTCGCCAGGCAGGTCAGCACCTCCTGGCCCTCGCCCGTCCGCTCCCGTGCGAAGAGCGCTGAGATCATCCCGAAGGCCGCGATCATGGCGCTGCCGCTGTCGTTGACCGCGATCTTGAAGAACACCGGCTCGTCGTTGCCGCCCTGGGCCGCCATCAAGCCACTCCGCGCCTGCAGCAACGGATCGAACCCCGGGTCGTTCGCGAGCGGTCCCTCCGGCCCGTACCCGGTGACGGAGCAGCTGACGATGCGCGGGTTCATGGCGCGCAGCGTTGCGTAGTCGATGCGCAGCCGCTCGCGCACGCCCGCGCGGAAGTTGTCGAGGACCACGTCCGACTGCCGCACCATCTCGTAGAACGCCTCGCGCCCGGCGTCGCTCTTCAGGTCGATCGCAATCGCCCGCTTCCCGCGGTTGTGGCCGGCGAACTGCAGCCCCGCCAGCCGGAATGGGTCGCCGTCGAGCAGCTCGACCTTGATGACGTCCGCCCCGAAGCTCGCCAGGAACGTCGGCGCGAACGTTCCCGCGATGAACTGCCCGAGATCGAGCACGCGAACGCCCGCGAGCGGACCCCGAGGGAGCGGGTCACGCCCGCCCGGGCGCACTGCCGGTTCGTGCGGTTGGATCGCCTCGATCTTCGCGTCAGTCATGAGCCCACGCACTTCGCCCGGCGTCGCCTGAAGCTTCACGGACACGCCCGGGATGAGCACCTTCCCATGCTTCGGGTGATCGAACTCAAGGCGCATCTCGTTGATGGTGACCGTCTCGCTCCGGAACCAGTCGTTCCGCTCGCCGACGGGCGCGCGGGGGACGCCGGCGTCGTGCAGGATCTTCAGCCACTCGTCGCGCGGCTTCTCCGCAAACCGCTTGTCCAGGCGCTCGATCGCGACGGCGTTCATCGGCGGCTGCAACAGCTTCGTGAACTCGCCGTCCACCCCCTCCATGACGATCAGCTCCATGAGATCCATGGCTTCGAGCGCGCGCAGGAAGAACGGCGGCGTGAGCGTGCCAAGGAAGAGCCAGAGGCCGTCGCCGCACTGATAGAGCCGGTAGTTCGGCACCGCCCCGCGCGAGCTGCCCGAATGCCGGTCCATCGCTTCGCCCCACTTGATCGTGATGCCGCTGTGAACGGCCGCCACGCCGTTCAGACCGCTCACCACGACCGATCCGCCGCGCCCGGTCTGTGTGCGCTCATAGAGCGCCGACCCGATGGCGCCGGCCGAGAGCATCGCCTGCCCGTAGCTCACCTGCGGCGACACGAGCCACACCGGCTGGTCCTCATAGCTGGACTGCTGCGCTGCCACGGTCCCGAGGGCCGAAATGAGCGCCTCGGACGGGGGAAGCTGGCTCCAGCGGCCGCGCGCGGAGTATGGCGGCAACCACACGTGGACCAGCGCCGGATGCTCCGCGAGCAAGGTCGTGGCGTCAAGCCCGAGCCGCTCCTGCTCCCCAGGCGCCCAGTCGAACACCGCCGCGTCGGCGGTGGCCAACAGCGCCCGCACTGCCGAGAGGTCCTCGAAGCGGTGCGGATCGAGGACCACGCGCCTCTTGTTCCGGTTCCAGCAGAGATACCCGGGCTCGTCCTTCACCCGGTCGCCGCCGGGCGGCTCGACCTTGATGACCTCGGCCCCCTGGTCGGCCAGCAGCATCGTGGCCATCGGACCAGCGATGCCCTGGGTGAAATCGACGATGCGGATCCCTGCAAACGCTCCAGACATGGGCGCGAGTATACCGGCAGTTCTCGGTTGGCAGTTCGCAGGTGGCAGCGAGCGCCTGCCGATGGAGCCGCAAAGGCGCAAAGGACGCAACGGGTGAGATCCACCGGGAACGGGCGATCCGATCCCGCATCATTTGGCGGGCTTTGCGCCTTTGCGGCACCTCCGGTGGCAACTGCCCGCCGGAACCCCCAAACTGCCAACTGCCAGCTGGAGGGAGCACCGAATGCGCATCGGATTTGTCGGGGCGGGCGCCAACACGCGCGACCGTCACATCCCGGGATTCCAGGCGATCGAAGGTATCGAGCTCGCCGGCGTCGCCAACCGCAGCCGTGAGAGCGGCGAGCGCGTGGCCGCCCAGTTCGGCATCGCCCGCGTCTTCGACTCGCCCGAGGCGCTGATCGCCGACCCCGGCGTCGACGCCGTCTGCATCGGCACCTGGCCCTACATGCACCGTGAATTCAGCATCCGCGCGCTTGAAGCAGGCAAGCACGTCCTGTGCGAGGCGCGCATGGCGATGGATGCCGACGAGGCCGAGGAGATGCTCGCGGCCGCCGAGCGCCACCCCGAGCTCGTCGCCCAGATCGTCCCGGCGCCGTTCGACCTGCGCTCCGGCCCAACGATCACCCGCCTGCTCCGCGAAGGGGCCATCGGCGAGGTCCGCGAGGTGACCGTTGCCTCGCAGAACGGCGGTGCGCTCGACCCCGCGACGCCGATCCACTGGCGCCAGCAGATGAAGTACTCCGGCCGCAACATCGGCATGCTCGGCATCTGGTCCGAGGTCATCCAGCGCTGGCTCGGCGACACGAGGACAGTGACCGCCGACGGCGCGATCTTCGTCCGCGAACGGCCCGATCCCACATCCGGTGGCATGGCGACAGTCGACATCCCCGACACCGTGACCGTTACCGGCGAGCTCGCGAACGGCGCTCACATCACCTACCGCGTCAGCAGCGTCGCCGCCGGGGCGCCCGACAACGGGATCAACGTCTACGGCACGAAGGGCACGATCCGCTGGCTGCCGAACGACACCGCGACGATCGCGGCGCACGGCCAGCCGTTCGAGCCGATCGTCCCGGATGCGGGCACGGATCGCGGCTGGCGGGTCGAAGAGGATTTCGTCAACTCCGTCCGCACGGGCGCGCCCGTCCGCCTGACGAACTTCGCCGACGGCCTGCGCTATATGCAGTTCGTCGACGCAGCCTGGCGCAGCATCAACGAAGGGCGAGCGATCGAGCTCGGTTGAGCGCCGGTCAGCCGGCCCGGTTCTCCAGGAACTCCACCCAGTTCCCGTCCGGATCTTCGGCCATGGCGATGCTCACGCCGGGCCGGATCTCGCGCGGCTTGACGGGCACGCGGTCGCCGCCCGCCTCACAGGCTGCAGCCGCGGCAGCAACGTCGGCGACCGAGATCGTGAAGTAGCGGATGCCCGTCGCCCCCTGGATGCCGCCGGGGGGCGCGGCCGCCTCCGGAACCTTGTCGAGCGCGACGAGCTTGAGCAACGTCGTCCCGCAGAGCACCCGGTGCATCGTCCCGCCGCCGCCCGGCATCGGCATGTCCGCGACGTGCTCGAGCCCGAGCGTGTCGCGGTAGAACTTCAACGCCGCCTGCCCGTCCTTCACCACGATTCCGAGGTCGATTGAATCCTTGGTCAGCTTGATTCCCATGCGTGTCCTCCTGGATGGCGGGCATTGTCAATTGCCGATTGCCGATTGTCGATTCGGTCGCGACTCCTCCGTGCTCCCTCCTCGCTCCTCGCTCCTCGCTCTTGTGCCATCTCCCCCTCTGGGCTCCCGCTGTAACCATCCCAAGCTCGCCGGGCCGGGACCGCCGGCCGGAGCGCATCATGTCCGTCCCCATCTCATCCGCCCTGGCGGCGCACCAGCGCGGCAACCCGCGCCGTCCGGCCGTCTCGGTCACGTTCTCGGCGACCCGTGGAGGCATGGAGATCCTGCGCTGGGAGCGCCTCTGCACCGGCAGCGAGCCCGACTCGCCCCACGCAATCACGCTCGCGGGCGACAGCAGCCTCGTTCGCGCGCGGAACGCCTCCGGTCAGCTCCTGGTCTCGCGCGTTGCGGACCCCGGACCCGGCTCGGATTTCGGCGCGTGGTCCAACCTGGCCGGCTGCGCATCCGGCACCGGCGTGGCGCTCGCCGCGTCCGCCGCCGAAGTCCTGCTCGCGTCCGTCCAGGCGGGCGGCCTGACGATCGAGGTCCGCCGTTCGACCGACAACGGCGCAACCTGGTCGGCGCCGCAGGCGATCGTGACCGAGGCCGGCGCAATTGGATCGCTCGCTGCCGCGCTGAGCCCCAGCGGCGACGCCTGCCTCTTTTACACGCTCGGCACGTCCACGACCCTGAAGCGGCTACGCCGCACCGGCGGAACCTGGGCGGCGACGGGCACGAGCTGGTCGCGTGCGTCCTCGGTCGCCAGCCTTTCCGGCGTCGCTGCCTGCCACGATGGCGCCGACTTCGCCCTGCTCATCACCGGGACCGAGGCCACGACGAACAACCGCCGCTGCTGGGCGGCGCGCATGGGCGACCTCGGCCTGCCCGCGAACGCCTGGTCCGCGCTTGTCCCGGTGGCCGAAGCCGACTCCGCCAGCACGGTCACGTTCGCGTCGCCGGCGATTGCGGCGATCGGGGGATCGCTCCGCGGGGCGGTCAGCCAGCGCGACACCGGCCCGGTCGCGGCAAACCGGGTGATGGAGACCCGCCCGATGGCGGGAACGGGAGCGGGCGGCTGGTGGTCCGAGCCCATGCCCCATGAAGCCGCGGCCGGCGAGGGATTCGCGCTCGCCTCCACGGATGGCGCGCAAGCGTGGGCCGCGAGCCCCGCGGGAGTCTGGCGCGCGGTGCGGATCCCGGCGCTGTCGCTCGACGAACAGGTTGTCTCCTGCCGCTACAGCCTCGGCCCGCGCGAGGTTCGCTGCACGGTCGGGCTCGACGACCCCACGAACGGCCTGCTCGCTGAGCCGGCGCTCTTCCCCGGCGCAACCGTCATCATCCAGCCCGGCTACACCGTGGCCGGCGCCACCGCCTCGGGGGTGAGGCTGGAGCTTTCGATCGAGCGGATCGCGCGCCGCGTTCTCCGCGGGAGGGCCGTCGTTACGGTCGAAGCCGCCGGACCCTGGGAGCTGGCCCGAGCCTGGCGGGCGCCGCAGTCGTGGCAG
>JAKALX010000276.1 GCA_021823905.1 Chloroflexota bacterium
ACATCGCGGCGATCAACTACGCCAACGCCAAGAAGAACCCGCTCGCCCAGACCCGCGGCTGGTACATGAGCGAGGAGCACGCCAACAGCCAGGACCGCTTCAACCAGATCATCGGCGGCCGGATCAAGGTCTCCGACTGCTCGCAGGTGACCGACGGCGCGATCTGCGTCTTCCTCGCCAACCGCACGTACGCCGAGAAGTACGCAAAGGCGCGTAACCTCGACATCAACAAGATCCCGCAGATCCTCGGCTGGGGGCATCACACCGCGCCCCTGGGCTTCGACGAGAAGGTCGCCGAGAGCCGCGACAACCCGTACGTCCTCCCGCACACGCGCCAGGCGATCCTCGACGCCTTCACCCGCGCGAAGCTCCCCGACGTCTGGGCTGTCGACGCGATCGAGACGCATGACTGCTTCACGACCTCCGAGTACATGGCGATTGACCACTTCGGCCTGACGCCTCCCGGCAAGTCGTGGCAGGCGATCGAGGAAGGCGTGATCGAGCTCGACGGTCAGCTGCCGATCAACCCGAGTGGCGGCCTCATCGGCTGCGGCCACCCCGTCGGCGGCACCGGCGTACGCCAGGTCCTCGACGCCTACCGCCTGGTGACCGGCACCGCCGGCGCCTACCAGGTCGAAGGCGCGAAGAAGGTGGCGACGCTCAACATCGGCGGCAGCGGCACCACCAGCTGCACCTTCGTCGTCGGCGTCAACTAACCCGCATCGGTTCAGGCTTCGGAGCCGGGCAGCAATCCTGCCCGGCTTTTGTTTGTGGCGCGGCCCCTGAGACCGCCAGCTATGACCGGGGTCATTGGCCGGGTTGCTCTATCCGTGGCATAGAAAGCGGATGGATTCCGCCGTAGCCGAACCGGCCGCCGCACTGCCTGGTCTTTGGGATAGCGGCTGGCGCGCCCGCGTCCCGGCGCTCCAACACCGGGATTTCCGCATCCTCTGGCTCGGGATGTTCTTCAGCAGCGCGACGATGATGTTCCAGTTCTACGCGCAGGGCTGGTTCATTCTCGGCCTGACAAGTTCGGCGGCGCTGCTCGGCTTCCTCGGGGTGACGCGCGGCACCGGCATGCTGATCTTCGGCCTCTACGGCGGCGCGCTCGCCGATCGCATGGACCGCCGCATGCTCCTCATCGTCACGCAGTCGGCGGCGCTCGTGACCTACGCGGTTCTTTCGGCGCTCATCATCGCCGACCGGATCGCGCTCATCCCCGCGTTCGCACTGATCTTCGTGGCTGCCTCGGTGGAGTCGGTTGACGCGCCGGCGCGGCAGGCGCTGATCCCCCACCTCGTGCCTCGCGAGCACCTCCCGAACGCCGTCGCCCTGTTCATCGCCGCCCAGGTCAGCGCCTACGCCTTCCTCCCCCCGCTCGCCGGTGTCGCGATCGACCTCGTTGGATCGGGAGGGGCCTTCGCTTCGAGCCTGATCGGCCACGCGGTCGTCGTCGGCGCGCTCCTCATCATGAAGACCCGCGCGCAGATCGCCCCCCGGCCGGAAAGCGTCCCCGCCAGCGTGGCCCGCGGGATTCGCTATGCCGCGGGCCAGCCAAACGTCCTCTGGGTACTCCTTTTCGGCTTCTTTGTCGGCACACTTGGATTCCCGATTATCAGCACGTTGGCGCCGTTCTGGATGCACAACGAGCTCGGGCTGGGCCCCGTCGGCTGGACGTTCATGGGCTGGATCTGGGGTCTGGGGACGCTCGTCAGCACGGTCTACCTCTCGACCCATAACGTAACGAAGCGGCTTGGCCCCCTGGTGCTCGTCTCGGCGGCGGGCTTCGGGCTGACGCTGGTCGTCTTTGGCCTGACGCGATTCCTGCCGCTCGCCGCCGCGATGTGGTGCCTGAACGGTACGTTCTACACGGCGAACATGATCTCCTCGACCTCGCTTCTCCAGGTGCTCGTAGCGAACGCGTATATGGGACGCGTTATGTCGCTGCGTCTCATCTCCTCTGCCCTCAACCAGATCGCGGCGGCGCCGCTCGGGGCGCTGGGCGACGCATTCGGCATGGGGAGGATGGTGCCCGGGGCAGCCGGCTTGCTCGCCGCCCTCGTCATCGTCATCCCGCTGCTGCTGCGGGGCGCACGCGACTTGCAGGCGCCCGCGACCACGGCCGAAGCCGATCCGGCTGCGGCCGGCGGGCAATAGCGCGCCGCGGCTACTTTCCCTCGCCGATGAACCCCTGCGCTTCGAGCAGGTCGGCGAGCTGCTGCGCGACCCCGCTCTCGGCGGCGATGGTCTGGCCCGTGCGCCTGGCCATCCCGCCGGACATCAGTTGCCGCATCCGCTCGGCGGGACGAGCAGTCGCCGAGGGCCGGAAGAGGGTGCGCGTCACCGGCCGCGCCGGACCGTACCCATCGATCCGCAACCGCGGCTCATCGGCGGAATGTTGCATCACCGGGATGACGGCCTTTCGCGCGGCCAGCTTTTTCGCCAGTCTCGGGTAGAGCGACGGCGCCGGGCCGGACGCGGCTTCCAGCACCGCGGGAAGCGTTAGTCGCAGCAGCCGCCTCACGCCGGCGTCGCCACGAACGCGAACAGCGGGGAGCCCGTCGTGAAGCTCCACGGCCGTCACCGAACCGACGTACGACCATCCCAAGACCTGGGCGAGCGCGGCGGGCAGCAGGCCAGAGCCGTGGTCCGTCGCGGAGCTCCCGGCGAACACCAGCGAAGTCCCGTCGGGGATGGCTGCCGCCAGGGCGCGCGCCGTCTCCACGACGTCGGCCTCCGGACCCGCGTCGACGCGAACGAGCCCGTCAAGATCGAGCGCGAGCGCCTCGCGCAATGCCGGCTCCCACTCGGCCGGTCCGAGGGAAAGCCCGCGCAACTCCACGGCTGCGAGGATGCGTTGGGAAGACCGTGCCAGCCCGAGCGCCGTCAGCGACGGCCCGTCGGCCACGAGCGGGCGCGGGTCGGTCAAAGCCTCCTGGTCGGGCACCGCCCGCAGCAAGACGACGGCGTTCATCGCGCACTCCCAACCGGCTCGCGTTCGGTCGCAGCCAGTGCCCGGCGGCGGTCGATCTCGGCGATGAGCGCGGGCACGACCTCGCGGACGTCGCCGACCACACTGGCGTTGGCGATGCTGAAAATGGCACAGCGCGCATCCGTGTTGATCGCGGCGATGAAGCCCGAGCTGCGCATTCCCAGCGCGTGGTGGATCGCCCCCGAGATCCCGCAGGCAAGGTAGAACCGCGGCGAAACGGTCCGCCCGGTCAAGCCCACCTGCCGGTCGCGCGAGACCCAGCCAAGGTCGACCGCCACGCGCGTCGCGCCGACCGCGCCGCCCAGCCGCTGAGCGAGCGTGCCCAGCAGTTCGAAACCTTCCGGCCCACCGACCCCGCGGCCGCCCGCGACCACCACCTCGGCTTCGGCGACGTCCATCTCCCAGGGCGACAGCCGCGTTTCTGCGAGCAGCTCGGGCGGATCGAACAGGTGCGCGGGAACGAGCGCAGACGGCTCGGGCATCGCCGACGGGGCAGGTTCGCCCACGGCGATGTCAGCGCTGACGACCACGATCGCCGGCAGCTTGAGCGCGACGAGCGTGGCCGAACGCGTCCCGGCGACCGCGGGCCGGGTGAGATGCAGCGCGGCTGACTGCATGCGCACGGCCTGCACGCCCGCCACAACCGGGCAGCCCAGCCGCACCGCTAGTCTGCCGCCTGCTTCCCGTCCCAGCGGCGTCTCGCCCGTGAAGACGGCCATGTGCTCGCCAGATGCCGTGATCGCCGCCGCTTCCGCGGCAATTGCCCTCGCGTCGGTGGCTGCCAGCAACCACGCGCGCGACCACGTCCCGGGTAGCGCCACTGTGGCGCCGGACACGAGCGCATCGAGCTCGGCGCCGGTCTCGACCGCGAAGCGCCGAGCCATCGACACAGCCGCGTTGTCGCGGCGGTCAAGCCCCGACGGGCCGCCTTCGACGATGACGAGCACGCGAGCTGGCACGCGCGCTATCTCCGGAGGACCATCGCCGCCATCTGGAGCCTGGTGTCCGGACCGTCGAGCGCCCGTGCGGCGGCGTGGCCCTCGAACACGGCGTTTTCCAACCGCCGCCCGCCGTTGCAGTCGCCCGCGGTCTGGACATGCGGATGGAGGCTCGACAGCTGGCGCGCGAGTGCGTTCTCCGGGTTGATCCCACAGGCGAGGACAACCGTGTCGACCGGCCGCTCCGTCTCTTCCGAGGTGGCGAAGTCATACAGCGTGATCGAGCCCAGGCGGATCGAGCGTGCCCAGGTCGTCGGGCTGAGCGTGATGCCCATCGCACGGACGCGCCGAAGGGTCGCCAACCGTGTGATCGGCTCCGCGTGCTTGCCCGGCTCCAACTCGCGGGTCACGAGCTGGACGTCCTTTCCCTGCGACGCCAGCATCTCGGCGACACCCATCCCCTGGACATGGTGCTCGTCGTCGAGGATGACGACGCTCTGGCCGGTCTCGGCTTCGCCGCTGAGCACGTCCCACGCCTGGACGACGTTGGGTCCGTCGACGCCGGCGATGTGATCCGGCTTGCGCGGCGTCCCGCCCGTGCTGACCACGATCTCGTCGGGATTCAGCGCCAGCACGTCGCTCGCGGCGACGCGCTTGCCGAGCCGAAGATCGACGCCGAGACGGGTCAGCTCGACCGTGTAGTAGCGGCCGACTTCGCCGAAGTCCGTGCGACCGGGCGCCTTCGCGGCGATGAGCGTCTGCCCGCCAAGCTCCGTGCCGGCGTCGAAGAGCGTGACAGCGTGCCCCGCATTGGCTGCAACCCGCGCGGCCTCGCAACCGGCCGGTCCGCCGCCAACAACGACGACGCGCTTCGCCGCCGGCATGCGGTCGATAGTCCCCCAGAACTCCTCGCGGCCCACGGTCGGGTTGATCGCGCAGGTGATGGGCGACTGGCGCTCGATGTGGCCCCAGCAGCCTTCGTTGCAGCCGAGGCAGTGCCGAATCTCGTCGAGCCGGCCCTCGCGCGCCTTGTTCGGCAGCTCCGGATCGCAGATGTTCGCGCGGGTCATGCCGACCATGTCGGCCTGGCGGCTTTCGAGGATCTGCTCGGCCATCACCGGGTCGTTGATCCGGCCGATGCAGACGACCGGGATGTCGAGCACTTCCTTCGCCATCGCCGAGAGGTAGACGAACGAGCCGCCGGGGTAGTACATCGGGGCGATGATCGTGTCCTTCGAGCGGTAATTGCCCACGCTTACGCTCAGGTAGTTGAGCTGGTCGTTCGCGGTCAGGAAGGGGATCATCTTCGCGAAGTCGTCGGCCGTGTAGCCGTCTTCGGTCATCTCGTCGCCCGAGATGCGCATCCCGACCGTCCAGTCCTTCCCGACCTCGTTGCGGATCTTCTCGATGATCTGAACGACAAAGTTCATCCGGCGCTCGAAGTCGCCGCCGTATTCGTCATCGCGGATGTTCGAAAGGGGCGAGAGGAACTGCGTGATCATGTAGCCGTGCGCGCCGTGGATCTCGGCGCCGTCGACACCCGCCTCGCGCAGGACCGAAGCGCCGCGCGCATAGCCGGCGATCACCTCCTGCACCTCGGCAACCGTCATCTCGTGCGGGACCGACCAGGTGTCGGGCTGCGGTACGGGCGACGGCGCCCACGGGCTGCCGAGCAGCGCCCCA
>JAKALX010000277.1 GCA_021823905.1 Chloroflexota bacterium
CAAGTGGTGATGATTGTACGTGGGCGACGTGACACCTTCATTATTGTTGACAATCTTGCTCGACAATACGGATACTTGCTCCACCATCTCTTGGAGGAGCTCGCCGTGGCCGAGTACGCACATCCCGAACTGCTCGTCTCTACCGACTGGGTTGCGGACAACCTCGGAAAACCGGGAATCAAGCTGGTCGAAGTCGACGTCGACACCGAGGCGTACGGCCAGGGACACATCGGGGGCGCGGTCGGCTGGAACTGGACAACGCAGCTCAACGATTCCATCCGCCGGGACATCCTCTCGAAGCAGCAGTTCGAGCAGCTGATGTCGAAGAGCGGCATCTCGCCGGACGACACCGTGATCCTCTACGGCGACAACAACAACTGGTTCGCGGCGTTCGCCCTCTGGCAGATGAAGCTCAACGGCCATCGCGACGTGCGGCTGATGAACGGCGGCCGCAAGAAGTGGGCTGAAGTCGAGGGCCGTCCCACCGAGACGGCCGTTCCCGACGTGACCCCGACCAGGTACGAGGTGACGCACCGCGACGAAGCAGACCTCCGCGCGAAGGTCGGAGACGTGCTAAAGATCGCCGGCAGCGCGAGCGAGAATCTCGTCGACGTGCGTTCGCCGGCCGAGTTCAGCGGTGAGGTGATCGCGCCTCCGGGCATGACCGAGACGGCGCAGCGCGGAGGCCACGTGCCCGGCGCGAAGAGCATCCCCTGGGCGAAAGCCGTGAACGAGGACGGAACGTTCAAGACGGCCGACGAGCTCAAGGCGCTCTATGGCGGCGCCGGCGTGACGCCGGACAAGCCGACGGTGGCGTACTGCCGCATCGGCGAACGGTCGAGCCACACCTGGTTCGTCCTCAAGTACCTGCTGGGCTACCCGGACGTGCGCAACTACGACGGCTCGTGGACGGAGTACGGGTCGATGGTCGGGGTTCCGATCGAAAAGTAGACGGGCCGACGGCTACGAGGCTTGAGGGGGAAGCGATGAACCACGAGGCGGGGCCGGTTGCAAGGGTCCTGTACGGGCGCATGCTCACGAACAGTGACCCGGAAAAGGCGCAAGTGGCGTTCGTTGCCGCGGTGCTGGAGAAGTACCGTGATGCGGGAATCACGATCAAGCGAACGAACACGGTGGGCCGAGTGTCGGCGGTGGCGTGGAAGCTCGATTTCGGCATCAGCCCGGGCGAGGAGACGGTCCACGCGAGCCTTGGCGCCCTCTTCCGGCTGCCGGAGAGCGAGCGGCAGCACTGGGCCGCGCATCTCGCGGATCTGCCCTTTTCGGAGAACTATTTGAAGATGCTGCTGCACCCGGGCAGTTGCGTCGATGACGGCGATACGCGTGACTGGTGAGCGGACGCGTTGACATCCAGCGCGAAGGGTCTTTACTTACATCCATGGAGTCGCCACGCGCGGATTGTTGAACCTTCGCTTTGGATTGCCCCTGGCCCTGTTCTGCGGCGCGCTCGCGGTCGCCCTGCCCTTCGCCGGGATATTGCGCGAAGATTCCGCGCGCACGGCGCTGGAGCAGGCGCGTACGGCGGGGCAGGAGCTGGACCTCGCGACCCTCGGCGCGGTCACTGCCGAGACCGGTGAGCGGGGCTTCACGATCACCGGGAACGCCAGCTTCCTCGAACCCTACACCAACGGGCAGCAGCAGTTCGAAAGCTCGCTCGCGGTGCTGCGACGCAGCGGCCTCCCGGCGAACGTGACCGGGCCCCTGGACGCCATGGCGGCCGCCTACCAGGCGTGGCTCGTCGAGTTCGCGGAGCCCCAGGTGCAACTGGTGCGAGCCGGCGGCCTGAACGCGGCCCGTGCCCGCACGGCCTCGGGATTCGGACGCGACCTGTTCGAGACCATGCAATCCCGCTCCGAGGACACCGGCGCCGCCATCGACCGCGAGACCAGCAGGCGCAAGAGCACGCTGGACAGGCGCAATATCGAATCTGACATCCTTGCCCTCCTCGGTGGCATGGCCGCGGCCGTCACCGCGGCGATCGTCGTGGCGAGCGCTCGTCTGCGCTGGCAGGAGATGCACCGGCTGCACGCGGCGACGGCGGAGCTCGAACGGGAGCGCGAGCTCGGGCGGCGGCGCGCGGACGTTCTCGCGTCCGTCTCGCACGACCTGCGCAGCCCCCTCGCCGGCGTTGTGCTCCAGGCGTCGCTGCTCGAAGAGCAGGCCGAGGAAGAGGGCCGGGAGGAGCTTGTTTCCCTGGCGAGCGCGGTCAGCCGCGGCGCCACACGGGCCGCCCTCCTCGTCGATGAGCTGCTCGACTTCGCGCGGATTGAATCCGGCGGCATGCAGCTCGATCTCGAGCCACTCGATCTGTGCGGCGTCGTGAGGGAGGCGGTCGAAGACGTCCGCATCGCCCGGCCCTCGTTCACCGTTGAGATCGACGACGAAACGGACCCGGACGAGCTCGTCCGCGGCGACGAAGAGCGCCTGCGGGCAGTGTTCCGCAACGTGATGGACAACGCCGTCCGCTATGGCGAGGGCCCCTACCGGGTTCGCATCGTGCCGGACGGCGCCACGATCGACGTGCACATCGAAGACAGCGGCCACGGCGTGCCGGAAGCGGAGCGCGCGGCCATCTTCCAGAAGTACGAGCGCGGCTCGACGGCAGCAGGGAACAAGGGGACCGGCCTGGGGCTCTACTTCAGCCGCGAGCTGGTGGCCCTGCACGGCGGCACGCTCGCGGCCGGCGCGAGCGCCCTGGGCGGCGCGGATTTCGTCGTCTCGCTGCCGCGGTCGCTCAACGGCGCTGGCGCGTGAGGTAGGCGCGGGCCAGGTGCAGCTCCTCGTAGGGTACGTCGGCGCCGATCTGCTCCCGGAGCGCGCCCAGCGCGCCCACCGGCCCTTCGCCGACGGCCGCCTTGACTCGCGCGAGCGTTTCCGGCCGCACCAGCGGCGAAATGTCGTCGATCTGCCCTCCAAGGATGAGCGCCGCCAGTTGGGTGGCGATCGTTCCGGGGGCGAGCCCGCGCGTCTTCGCGATTGCGCGGACGCCCAGGCCCTGGCGGTACAGGCGCAACGTCTCCTCGAGGGTTGGCGCCAGCGCACCCGGCTGGCGCGGCCGCCGGCCGGCCGTTCCTGATGCCGCCTCCCCGGTGGCAGGCGCCAGCCGGGGGGCCGCCGCCTTGGTCACGGCGAGGAACGCCTCGCCGTACTTCTGGAACTTCACCTGGCCAACGCCGCTGACGTTGAGCATCTCCAGCCTGGTGCGCGGCGCCCTTCGCGCCATGTCCCGCAGGCTGGCGTCATTGAAGATGACGAAGGGCGGAACGCCGGCCTCGTCGGCAAAGTGCTTCCGGACGGCGCGCAGCTGCTGGAAGAGCGCTTCCTCGTCGCCCGAAACGCCCGTCTCGCGCGTCGCGACCGGTGGCGCCACGCAGGGGCCGCAGTTGCCGCAGGCGAGCGCCGCCGTTTCGTCGCCGAAGTACCTGAGCACCTGGGCGCGGAGGCACGTCTGCCAGCGGGCATAGCGCTCCATCGCGTCGAGCTTGGCGACGGCGTGGGCCCGATGAGCCTCCAGCCCGGCGGTGTCGATTGCGTCCTCGCCGTCGGGCCGGAGCGCCCGCACCATGTAGCCGCGCCGCTCGGCCAGGCCGGAATCGGCGAGCACCTGGATGGCGGCGTTGATGCCGGGCTGGTCGTCCTTGTCCATCAGCTCGCGCACGTGGACGCGGTTGCCGCCGAATTCAACCAGCCGCCGGTAGATGCCAACGACCATCGACGGCTCCGGGTGCGACTGCTCGATGAAAAACTCGCGCAGGCCACGGTCGCGCGGGCCGAAGAAGAGGACGCAGTCGGCGGGTCCGCCGTCACGCCCCGCGCGGCCGGCTTCCTGGTAGTAGGACTCGAGCGAATCGGGCAGGTCGTGGTGGAGGACCATGCGGACGTCCGGCTTGTCGATGCCCATGCCGAAGGCGTTGGTGGCGACGATCACGCGGACGGAATCACGGGCGAACGCCTCCTGGATCCGGCGGCGATCGGCGTCCTCCATGCCGGCGTGGTAGCGCGCTGACTGAATGCCGTTGCGCTGGAGGAAGCCGGTCAGCTCCTCGACGTTCTTGCGCGTGCCGCAGTAGACGATGGCCGACTCGCCCTTGATCGTCTTCAGCCGGGCGGCGATGCCCTCGGCCTTCGCCTTCTTCGTGCCGACGGCAACGACCTCGAAGCGCAGGTTCGGACGGTCGAAGCCCGCCACGTGGACCTCCGGGTTGCGGAGGCCGAGGCGCTGGACGATGTCGTCGCGGACGAGCGGGTCGGCGGTGGCCGTGAGGGCGACGATCGGTGGGCCGCCGATGCGGTCGCGAACGGCCCCGAGCTCGCGGTAGCTCGGCCGGAAGTCGTGTCCCCACTGGGAGATGCAATGCGCCTCGTCGATCGCGAGGAGGGAGACGCGGACGCCGCGCAGGGCGGCGACGAACGCTCCGTTACCGAACCGCTCGGGCGCGACATAGAGGAGCTGGATGCGCCCCTCGGCGGCGTCGCGCATCGTCGTGGCCTGCATCTCCAGCCCCATGCTCGAATTCACGGCCGCGCAAGCGACGCCGTTCGCGCGCAGGGCGTCGACCTGGTCCTTCATCAGCGCAAGGAGCGGCGAGACGACGAGCGTGAGGCCGCCGCGCTGGAGAAGCGCCGGGATCTGGTAGCAGACGCTCTTGCCGCCGCCGGTCGGCATGACCGCGAGCGTGTCGCGACCCGACAGGACGGCGGAGATGACCGCTTCCTGTCCCGGCCGGAAGCTGGCGAAGCCGAACACCTCGCGGAGGACGGTACTGGCGGCGGCGAGGCCGGCTGGCGAACGGGTGGATGACTCGCGGAGCTCGGGGACGCTCATTTGCGCGAGTCTAGAACATTTGAGCGACAGGAGCTACCGCGACACGCGGTTGCACCGAGAAAACGAGGCTCCGGTGGCGAAACGTGCGCGAAATCTCCCACTGCTACCGTGCGGGAATGCAGGTGGGCACGGCAGTCTCAATTCGGACCGCAACCGAGGATGACCTCGCCGCCATCCTGGCGATCTACAACGAGGCCATCCTGACGGGCGTCGCCACCTGGGACGAAGAGCCGTGGACGATGGCCCAGCGGCGCGCCTGGTGGGACGCGCACGACGACACGCAGCCCGTGCTCGTCGCGGAGGTTGAGGGTGAGGTCGCCGGCTTTGCCTACCTGACGAAGATGAGCGCGAAATCGGGCTGGCGCTTCACGCGCGAGGACACGATCTATGTCGACGAGCGGTTCCAGGGCCGGGGAATCGGCCGCCTGTTGCTGTCGGCGCTCCTCGGCCGGGCACGAGAACTCGGCCTGCGCCTGGTCGTGGCGTCGATCACCTCGGAGAACACCGCCAGCCTGGCCCTGCACGAGAAGCTCGGGTTTCGCGTCGTCGGGACGTTGCACAACGCGGGGTTCAAGTTCGATCGCTGGCTCGACACGACGTACATGCAGCTCGACGTGGGGGAGTAAGGCGCGGCGGCCTGCCTGCCGGGCAAGCGGTACGACCGGGGGTCAATTCAGCGGGCCGTTCCAGCGACTACGCGACGGTCATCTGGGGTATCCATTCCCGCGGCGTAATGGAAGGATGCC
>JAKALX010000278.1 GCA_021823905.1 Chloroflexota bacterium
GCCGGTGGTGCCTCCCGGCGCCGCCGGGTTTGACGGGCCGGATCTGGCGCAAACAGAATGAACCGATGGCTGCCTACTCCGACCTCGTGATGGAGCACTTCGAGCACCCGCGCAACGCCGGCGAGATCGAGTCGCCCGACGGCGAAGCGACGACTTCGAACCCGGTTTGCGGCGACCGGATGCGCGTGACGATCCGGGTGGCAGACGAGCGGATCGCGGAGGTTCGCTGGCAGACGCGAGGTTGCCCGCCGGCGATCGCGACCAGCTCCTTCGCGAGCGAGCTGGTGCGCGGTTGGGCGCTGGACGACGTGGTCGCATTGACGCGCGAGCGGATCGCCGAGGGAGTCGGCGGACTGCCAAAGGACAAGGTGCACTGCAGCGTGCTCGCGGCCGACGCTCTCCGGGCCGCCGTTGCCGACTATCGCAGGCGCGCCGAGGGAGGCGGCTGACGCGGCTTCTGGTCCCTTCGACCGGCGTTGTGTAGCGTGGCTGTCACGCTTACGGGAGGGTAAGAAGCAGTGGCGGCACGCGCTCTCCCGGCAACCGAACCGCCTGTCAAAGAGAGACGCGGCCTTACCGCGCCAGGCCGGTCGTTGGCGGCGATGCGCCACCGCGACTTCCGGGTGCTCCTGCTCAGCACGATGGCGCTCCAGATCGGCTCGTGGGTGCAGACCATCGGCCAGGGCTGGTTGGTCAAGGAAGACCTGCACGGCTCGGCGACCGACCTCGCCACCGTGGCGCTCCTCCGGGGTGCGTCACTGGTGCTTCTCTCGCCGTTCGGGGGGTACCTTGCGGGCCGCTTCGAGCGGCGAAAGCAGCTCGTTGGCTACACGGTCGGGAGCGCGTGCATTGCGACGCTGCTGGCCGTCCTCGTGGCTACCGGCCGGATCGAGATCTGGATGGTCTACGGCACGGCGCTCGTGGCCGGAGCGCTCGACGCGCTCGCCGGACCGATTCGCTCGCTGCTCGTCTTCGACACGGTCGAGCCGCGAGATCTGACGAATGCCGTGGCCCTGAACAACCTCGCCGGCAACTCCATGCGGGTGATCGGCCCGGCAATCGGCGGGGCACTCATCGGGGCGGTGGGCACGCAGGGCACGTTCCAGATGCAGGCGGCGTGCCTCGTCGTCGCGGCCATCCTCACGTGGAAGCTTGCCCCCAGCCATCCCGAGCTCAGCGGGCGGGAGGGCGTGTTTTCGAGCATGGTCAGCGGCATGGCGTATGTCTGGCGCGACCGGCGAATGCTCGTGATCGTGGCGATGGCTATCCTCCCGAGCGTCCTGGTCTATCCCTACGTCACGTTCCTGCCGGTGTTCGCGAAGGACGTTCTGCACAGCGGCGCGACAGGGTACGGCTACCTCGCCGCCGCCGTGGGCCTGGGATCGTTGCTCGGCGGAGCGGTCGTCGCGTCGACATCGGGGAGCGCCCGCATGGGCCAGCGAATGCTCTGGACGTGCCTGCTGTATTGCGTGAGCGTTGCGGGCTTCAGCTTCATGGGGAATCTCTTGCTCGCGGTGGGAGCGCTGGCGGTCGCAGGGATCTTCCACAGCATCTACTCGGCGCTCAATGGGGCGATGATGCAGATAAAGGCCGATCCCGAGTACCGGAGCCGGGTTGTTTCGCTCCAGACGATGACCTGGGGATTGACGCCGTTTGCCGGTCTGCTGATGGGTGCGATGATCGACCATTGGGGAGCGCCGCACGTCGTCTTCGGCTGGATGGCCGTTGCGGCGGCGGCAACGCTGCTCATCATCGTCACCTCGCGCGAAATGCGGCGGGTCTGACTGAGGGAATTGAGGCATCGGTGGCCGAACTACACGAACTGCTGGCGCCCGGTCTTCGGCTTCTCGAAGGAGACGGGCGGCTCACGCCGGAAGCGGGTGACGGGAGCCACATCCAGGGGATCCAGGCGCTGTTCGTGATCGACCTGGAGATGAGCGGACCGAACGCCCAGATGCACGAAGTGCTCGACGTCGGCGGGGTGCGATGCACGCTGGCGGCGGCGTTTCCGGAAGAGGAAGCATGGGGCGCGCGCGTGAAGCCGCGGCACATCGGCAACGCCTCGCCCGGCGCGCTGAAGGTGGTCGGCTACAGTCCGAAGGAGTGGAAGAACTCGCTGGAGCTGGAGGCGGCGTTCGAGCGGTTCGCGGCGCTCGGCCGCGACGCCGTGATAGCGGGCTGGGGCATCGGCCAGGACATGGCGTTCCTCGCCGAGTCGTTCCGGCGGCTGAACGAACCGTGGCCGTTTGCCCTCGTCGCGCTCGACATCCAGCCGATCGCCCGCCAGGTCCTGGGCGCGGGGCAGGTGGACCGCTTCAACCTCGGACATGTGGCCGACCGGCTGGGCATCGGCCGGATGGGCGAGCACGGCGCGCTGGCCGACGCCTACGCAACCTACGACGTGCTGGTGAAGCTGGCGGAGCGTGGGCTGCGCGCTTAACGCGCGTGAGCGATTCCTGCGCTACCGGTGTTCGAAAGTCCACGGCAACTCCTACCGAACAAGTGCCGCGGGTTGTCGGCTGCTCAAATAGGAGATCGTGCCGATCGCGCCCTTGATGTTGTGCACCGAGCGAATCGTTATGGGCTTCGCTCCGCGGCAATGAACACGGTAGGTTCGATTTGGCATCTCCATAGGGATGATGCCGTATAACCATCGTTGTGTGCTCAGGTTCTGGATGTAAGTTATGTCACTATAATGGCAAATCGCTGTCTTCCTCGAGAGACGGCATTCCAAGCCATTTTCGTAGAGCAGCAGAGCAGGACTTCTGATTCCGGAAACCGCAAACCCGATTAGGCAAGAGGACGCAGCAAGACACAGGGCTAAGACGAGCATGGCTCCGACTGACACCCCGCTCGCCGAGGCAACCTCACTTGCCACCATGAGCACGGCGATCGCAATCGCCGCGAGCGCCCCCAGTACGAATCCCAAAATCCGTCGCCAACTCCAGCCATAAACACGAACAAGCTGTCCGATGTCGGCGAACGGTTCCGGTTGCTTGTTTTTCACAACACGCTCAAAACGGGTACCAGCGGAATGGTAACCACGGTTAGGGCCAAGGCCAAGTGTGCTGGTGAAGCTGGCGGAGCGAAGCGCGCGCGTGAGCGTCACGCCGGGTGCGCCGGGCGTGATCTTGACAACGATTTGCGGGCAGCGAACGATAAGGTCGATGTTCTCGGGGCGGGGTGAAATTCCCCACCGGCGGTGAGAGCCCGCGACTCCCGAGGTGCGCGCAAGCACGCCGAGGGACTGATCCGGTGGAATTCCGGGGCCGACGGTCACAGTCCGGATGGGAGAGGACAGTGCGACGCGCGAACACGCGAGACGTGTCGTGCCGCGTGCTCGCGCACCCCTTCCGCTCCCGACTCGTCAGAACAAACGAGAAGGAAGCGAACATGGATCGGATGGGTTGGATGCCCCACAAGGGGCGCGGCGCCTCACGGGAATGGGAGGGCCGCTAGATGTTCACCGGAATTATTGAAGAGGTCGGGACGGTCGTCGAAGCGGGAGAGGGCACGCTTCGCATCCGCGCGCCGTTCATCCTCGGCGACAGCAAGCTGGGGGACTCCATCGCCATCAACGGCGTGGACCTTACCGTCGCCGAGATGGATGGCGAGACGTTCTTCGCGAACCTCATGCCCGAGACGTACCGTCGTTCGAACCTGGGCGAGCTCAGGCCGGGCGGCGCCGTGAACCTGGAGCGCAGCGTTCGTCCGAACGACAGGCTCAGCGGCCACATCGTTCGCGGTGTGGTTGAGGGCGTGGGGACGATCGCGTCATTCACTCCCGAAGCGGAGGCCATGATCGTGCGCATCACCTCTCCCGCCGATCTGCTGCACTCTATGGTCGTGAAGGGCCCCGTTTGCATCGACGGCATCAGCCTGACGATCGTCGCGAAGGACGAGACGAGCTTCAGCGTGTCGATCGTGCAGTACACCCAGGAGCACACGAACCTGATGGGCCGCAAGCCCGGCGATCGCGTGAACCTGGAGACCGACATCATCGCCCGCTACGTCCAGGAATACGTCCGCGAGCTCGTTCCCGGGGTGCGGCGATGACGGCATCGAGCGAACACGACAGCGTCATCTGCACCGTCCCGGAAGCGATCGAAGAGTACCGGCGCGGCAAGTTCGTCATCATCACGGACGACGAAGGCCGGGAAAACGAAGGCGACCTGACGATCCCAGCGCAATTCGTCACGCCGGAATCGATCAACTTCATGGCCAAGTACGGCCGCGGCCTCGTGTGCATTTCGCTGACCGAGGATCGCGTCGCCGAACTGAAGCTGCCGATGATGGTCGAAGCCAACGACTCGCACTTCGGCACGCCGTTCACGGTGTCCGTCGAGGCGCGGACCGGCGTCTCCACCGGTATCTCCGCGCCCGACCGCGCCCGCACGGTCCAGGTGCTCATCGATCCCAAAACAGAGCCCGACGACATCGTTCGGCCCGGGCACATGTTCCCGTTGCGCGCGCGCCGCGGCGGCGTCCTCGTGCGCGCCGGGCAGACCGAAGCGAGCGTGGACCTCGCGCGGCTTGCCGGGCTGTACCCCGGGGCCGTGATCTGCGAAATCATGAAGATGGACGGCGAGATGGCCCGGATGCCGGACCTGAAGCGCTTCGCGCGGCGGCATGGCCTCCGGATCCTGACGACGAACGACCTCATCAAGCACCGGCTGCGCACGGAGATCCTCGTCCACCGGGTCGCCGAGACGAAGCTCCCCACGCCGAACGGCGAGATGATGATCCTCGCCTACCGCACCGACAACGATCCGGCGGAGCACGTCGCAGTCGTCCACGGGACGATCGACCCGGACAAGCCAATCCTCGTCCGCGTGCATGACCAGTGCGTAACCGGCGACGTCTTCGATTCGCTGCGCTGCGACTGCGGCGAGCAGAAGGACCGGGCGCTGAAGATGATCGGCGAGGAAGGGGGCGTGTTCCTCTACATGCGCCAGGAAGGGCGCGGGATCGGCCTGCACAACAAACTGCGCGCCTACGAACTCCAGGACCAGGGCATGGACACGGTGGACGCCAACATCGCGCTCGGGTTCCCCGCCGACAGGCGCGACTACGGCATCGGGATGCAGATCCTGCGCGACATCGGTGTGCGAAAGATGCGGCTGATCACGAACAACCCGGCCAAACGCGCTGGGCTCGAGGCCTACGGGCTCGAAGTCGTCGAACGCGTGCCAATCGAGACGACGCCGAACCAGTTCAACATCCGCTATCTCGACACGAAGCGCCGCCGGATGGGCCACCTGCTCGACGGGCTCGAGTCGCTCAGCGGCGGAGGGAGCTGAGGCATGCGCGAACGTGGAACCGTCACCCCCGGCGCCTCTCCCGCGCCGCGGGAGAAGCGAGACGAGCGGACGGCGCAGGTGAAGCTTCAAGTCAGGCTGGAGGCGAAGTAGGCGATGCCGGTGCTTGAGGGATCGCTCGACGGTACGGGGTTGCGCGTTTGCATCGTGGTGTCGCGCTGGAACGAGT
>JAKALX010000279.1 GCA_021823905.1 Chloroflexota bacterium
GATCTGGCAACAATGCGCAGTGGAGCCCGAGCGGAGAACGTTGCGCCAAGTCATCATTGGGCAACTCGCTCCGCGAGTAGTCGGGCTGACCTGGCCAGAACGGTGTCCGTCCACCGCGCCGGCGTGTAGGGACTCGCCAGCCCGCGGCTCACCCGGCCCATCGCTGAGCGCTCATCGTCCGACAAGCCCGCGACGTACATCATGCACTCGGTGAGTGACCCAACGTCCCCGGTTCGTGCGACGCGCCCGTTGGCGAAATCATGGACGAGGTGAGGCACGGAACCGCACGCGCTCGTCGCGACAATCGGAAGGCCGGCCGCGGCACCCTCGGATAAGGCAACACCCCAAGGCTCGAATCGGCTGGGGACTACTAGGCAGTCGATCGTCCTCAGCCAGGCGCCGATATCGGCCGGCTGGACGAAGCCGGACAGGATCACACCCTCGTGGCCGTCCACCTCCGATTCCAGCGGGCCCGCGCCTGCCACACGAAGTTCCCACGGATCAGCGCCAGACCGGCGGTAGATCTCGTGCGCTTTGAGGAGGTCACGGATCCCCTTTTCGGCGGAGAGACGACCGACGTAGCCGAAGGCACGTGGATGGGACGAAGGAGTCGTTCCCGCCGCTCCGGCCAGCGGCGCCGTGTCCGGACACAGGAGGCCCTGCCAGATCCGGTCGTCGGCGAAACCGAGGCGGCGGGCGAAGCACGCCTGGCGCTCGCCCGGGAGGAACGCGGCATCGTACAGCCTGCGAACGTACCACAGCGAGGCGATCACGCCCAGGCCCTGCTTCCACGTGCCGCGCCACTGGTTGTCCATGCACAGAATCCTGAGCGGCCGGGGCCTAAGGTGTCGCAGCACGTACCGGAACTCGCGACTGTTCCAACCGGACACCAGCAAGACATCAGGCGCGAACGAGCGGGTCCTTGTGAACAGTGCGTCACGGTCGGGCCGACCCACGTATTCGATCCGGGTCGCCATCCAGGAGAACTGACTGTCATGGAACGGCGCATCATCTCCGGCCGTCTCGTGTGCCACGAGAAGCTCGACGTCCGGCCTCGTCGCGAGCTCGCGAAGACAGGCGTTGAGGTAGCCGCTCAGCCGGGTCCACAAGACAGCGATCCGCATCATCCGGCCCGACTCGCACGGATCACGTAGCCGTTGGGCCCGCGTTCAACCAGACCGCCGCCGGCAGACCGTGACTTCAGCCTTCGAAGAGCGTAGCCGGGAGCGCGGAGTAGCTTCTCGGTACGCGCTGACAGCGCGAGCACCCCGTCGGCCACATGCGCGTCGCGGCCGATCGCCCGGGCCACGAAGCGCTGACGGTCTTGGTGGTACTGGGCCTCGAGGCGGCCGGACCCCGAGATGCCCTCTGCGTGGAGCCGGAACGCCGACCAATCCGCCCGCACCCGGCGGAACCGTGCGCCGGCGAGCGCCAGGTCCACCAGCAGCTCGCCGTCCCAGCAGGTCACGTTGTGTGAGTTGAAACCGGAGGTGCGGTCGAACGCGGAGCGCCGGAAGAACGTGGACTGCTGCAGGACGTTCACGCCTCCGTACAGGTATCGGCGCAGTCCCCATGGCGTCGCTTCGAAGTGCCGCCGGACCCGGGCTTCGCCGTCGATGATCCACCCGTCCCCGTACACAACGTCGACCGAAGGGTTCGTGCGAAAGAAGTTGTCGACTTCGCGGAGCGCGTCCACGAGGTACAAGTCATCTGCGTTCAGATAGCCGACCACGGCTCCGGTCGTGGACCTGACTCCCTTGTTCAGCCCGTCCGCCGGTCCTTGGTCAGGCTCGAGCACGAGCTTGACGCGAGGGTCGTGGAGGGTCGCCAGGTACTCACGACTTCCATCGGTCGAGCCCGCATCCACGATGACGTACTCGAGGTCCACGTCGCGCTGCGCGAGCACCGAGTCCACGGCGGTCGGCAGGAGTCGGCCTTGGTTCATCGAGATCGTGACGATCGAGATCACGTCGGATTACCACGGGCAGGGTCGATCGCCCCCGGGTCAGCTGGGTAGAATGCCCTCCGGTCGACGGAGGTCCGCGTCGGAGAGCCTGCCGGTATGCGCAAGGGGTGGGGAACTCGTCGGTCGGCCGACAGGAGGCGCAGCCCGAGGAGGCAAAGCGCGATGCCGTACGCAGCGGCGATCCGACCGCTGAACCCGTAAGGCGAGAACGCGATGTTCCACAGCAGGAGCATGGTGGAGAACACGAGGAGCGGCGCCAAATCGACGCGGAACGAGTACAGGTTCGCCAGAAGCCACACGGCGATGCCCGCGACGGCGAGCCAGAACAGGCCGCCCAGGAAGCCGGCCCAGACCCACGACCCCATCAGGTACGAGTGCGCCGGAATCAAGCCCACGTCGGAGTACCCCGCCCCGACCTCGTAGCCCAGGGAGCTGCGACGTTCCGCCAGGAGGTCCACGTACTTGAAGTCCTTGGCCCACGATCCGTGGCCCAGGATTGGAGAGTCGATGATCGCCTGGGTGGACGCGAGCACCTCCGATCGACCGCCCACGAGGACGCCGAAGGTCCCGGACTGTTCCGCGTACTTGGCCTGGGCGTCGGATCCCAGGAGCCCCCCAGACGCAGCGGCGTCATAGAGTTGGAGCGTGCCCACGACCGTCAGGGAGAGAAGAGCCACGCCGGCGGCGGCCCGCAACATCGAGGGTTCGGAGCTCACCTGACGGCGCCCGGAGACAACGCCGAGGACAAGGTAGCCGGCTGTCAGCAGGCTCACGCCGCCGAGGCTGCGGAACCCGAAGAAGAGGTTCAGGGCGCCGAAAGCAGCGAAGGCCGCGACCGTCAGCCAGGGCAGCTTGGCACCCGCCGTGCCTGACAGGCCAGCTGCAAGGGCAAGCCCGACCGGCAGCGCAAACGCCCATTTCCACGGATCCACCGCGGCGTATGCGTTGGGAACGAACAGGAAGCCGAGAACGCCACCGGTCGCCAGGCCAAGGGCAAGGAGGCGAGCCCTCCGGGGGGTGGACGCGAGGACCAGGATCGCGGCGAAATCGGTGATTGTGAAGATGACCGCTGCCCAGCCCCGTGCGAAGTCCTCAAACGGACTTCCCACGACGAGGTCGGTGACGATCTGCCCGAGGAGCCAGCCCGCCCACAGCACCACGATCCATCGCGGCAGCGGCAGGCGATCCCGTGCGTTCCACAGCCACGGCAGCATCGCCAGCATGAGGAGCTCGCTGATGATGAGCCGCCCCACGATCGTGAGCTCGATGAACGAGACGGCAGGCACAAGGAAGGCCCATAGGTCCAGGGCGCTCACACCTCCCGGCTTCCCGGTGTTCGCGGTGTCCACAACGGACAGGCGATCGAGGTTCGAGGCCTGAGCTGCGGCTCGGTTCATCGCTGTCCGGATTGAACTGCATGTGGCTGTCCCGCACCGCCTGCCTTCTTGGTTGACCTCGCCGGCACCCCGACTACAACGTCGGCAGCATCAACATCCGGCACGACCAACGCGTTGGCGCCGACGACGGCGTCGTCACCGACCCTGACGCCACCCAGAATGGCGGCCCCTGCGCCGACCACCATACGGGCACCCAGGCGCGGATACCCATGTCTGGGGTCTGCGCAATCGCCGCATCGCTCACCCGATGTGACTCGCTGCAGGATGATCCAGTTCTCATCGGTGACCGCGCCGACACCGATCACGACCCTGTGCGGATGCGGCAGCCTCAAGCCAGGCCCAACGCGGCAGCCAATCAGCAACTGCGCTCCCGCTATTCGGAGGCTGTGCAAAGACGCCGCACGTGCGAGTCGGTGGCGGCCGGCAGCCTGTAGGGCCATCTGTGCCCGAAGGAGGAGAACCGCCTGGACTCCGGGATTGGCGACGACGAGCTTCGTGGCGGCCGACGCGGAGGGGCGGCGTCTGGTGCTGATCCACCTCGCCAGGTCCCGGCGAAAGGCGGCACTAGGATCGAACGTCATTCTGGGCATCCATTGCGACGAGGGCGACGGATCGGTAGTCACCCTGCTCAAGCCGACGGAGTAGACCCGGCACATACACGAGCGCGGGAATCATGAGCGCAGCGACGACAGCGAACACGGATCCGAGCGCCACGCCGGCCACGCCGATTCTGGACGCCAGGTAGATGCTGACCGCGAGGTTCAGGACCGCCATCAAGATCCAGGTGAAGATCAGGTAGCGCATCACTTGCGCGCCGTTCAGCAGCACCATGAAGACATTGGCGACCCCAAGAGTGATGGCGAAGGCTCCCAATGCGAGATACAGGCCGTGGGAGGGAGAAACGCTGTGACTAGTCCACGTGTCAACGATAAAGGGACCGGCGATCGTGAGTACGATGGTCAGAGGGATGGTCGCAAGGACCGTGACCAAGAGGGACCGCCGCAGGGTCAGGCGCACCCAAGCGATGTCGTGCCGCGAGATGGCCTCACGGTACGCCGGCCAGAGGGGCAGCAAGGCGATCGCAGCAAGTCCCGCCGGCATCGAGAACAGCCGGTACACGACGGCATAGTCGGCGACCGCAGCCGGACCGACGACGTGAGCCACGACGATTCGATCGGCCGAGAACCCGACCGTGTACGCAATCTGAAGGACCATGAACGCCAGCCCGACCCCGACAACGGACCGCAGTGCGTCGGTGGTGACGTCCGCCAGGCGGGGTGCCAGCCAGGGGCGCTGGAGGCGAACCAGCACGATCAGGTTGACCAGGGCCGTGATGAGTGGCCCGCTTGCCATCGCGAGCACGAGAACGGGAAGGCTCGCGCGCGCCGCGACCGTGATCAAGAGAAGGGCGATTGTCAGGACGCTCCCAAGCCCTACGAAGGCACTTTGAACGAAGCCCTCCTGGTACGCGGCACGGACCTGGCCGACCAGGCTGAGAGGCAAGCCAACCAGGAACGTTGCGACGAAGACAGCGGTGGCAGGACCTGCCTCCGATGCGGCCAGCGAGTCGCTGGCGACGTTGTAAACAGCAGCCCACGGCACACGAGGATAGGCGGCCACGAAGAGTGCCCCCAGCACGAGCGCGATTCCGGCCAGCGCCACGAACCCCGAAGCCAGGAACCGGCGAGCCGCCGCTCTGTCGCCTTGCCCGTAGGCGCGAGCGATGCTGTTGAGCACGCCATTGCCGATCCCGAGGTCAGTCGCGCCGAGGAGGGCGACCACGGAGGCGATCGTCATCCACATCCCGAAGCGGACCGGACCGAGCAGATCGAGGGTCAGCGGTACGCTGATGAGGACGACCACAAAGGAGGAGCCGCGAAGAGCAAGTCCGGCGATGGAGCTTGCGACTGCGCGCCGGTTCCGCTCCGACGAGCGCTCGGCCTCCGTGTCGCCGGAGATGTCGGAGGAGGTGAGCCACGACCGCAGCCTCCGTCCACCCAGCGCCAGCGCGTCGATCACCTCTTCTTGGCCCTCGCCCGTACCCGGTCGGCCATCCGTGGGATCCGCGTCGTGCGCGCACGACGCGCGCGGAGACCAGACC
>JAKALX010000280.1 GCA_021823905.1 Chloroflexota bacterium
AGTGCAACCTTCGCCGGCGGACCTGGCGCCAGCTACTACGGCTGGTCGGGTGGCGACGTGATCATGGACGATGCGAACGACTACCTGCGCCTCGTCTGGAACAATTTCGAGTTGAATCGTGCGTTCTGTGACGGATCTTTCAGCAGTCCACCCATTCCCGATCCGCTTCCCGCCGATCAGGAGGGCCAGATTGTCCTTGACCAGGTGATCCCCTTTGGGCTGGACAAGACCGTGCAACTTGTCGCCGGCTGGAACCTCGTGCCCGGCGGTGTCGAAGCAACGGACATCGCGACGGCGTTCGCCGGCTTCGAGCCGGACCTCCTCGGCGTCTATCTCTGGGACTCGCAGGCCAGCGTCTGGAAGCGTTACCTGCCCGGCGTTCCGGTTGACCCGGCGACAGCCATCACGACCATCGAAAAGGGCCAGGCCTATTGGATAGCGGTCAAGCGGCCGTTTACGGTGACCCTGCTGAAGTAGTGCGCGTAGGTCTGGCGCTGGCTACCCTCGAAGTGGGCCGTCAACCCTCTTCCAGGTACTGATTACATGACATCTCGTACTTCCCGGTGGCGCTGGTTCGCTGCCCTCGCCACGGCCGGCCTCGCCCTCGGCGTCTCCACCGCGGTCGCCCAGATCCCCAGCCCACCGGCCACCGTGTTCGGCTCGGTTACCGATGAGGCCGGGACCGTCGCCGAAAACCTGCCTGTCCAGGGCTACATCGGCGGCAAACTTTGCGGCACTCGTGGCTTCACCCAATTCACCGGAGAGGGCAGCTCCCGCGTCACGGTCTACTTCGTCGACGTTCTCTCGGCCGAGCAGACGCCCGGCTGTGGTGTCGACGGCGCCGAGATCCGCGTCAAGATCGGTGATCGCTTCGCCAACCAGACGACGAAGTGGAAGCGCGGCCCAATTCAGCTCGACATCACGTTCGGCAACGTTACGCCGGCTCCGATTCCAACGTTCACACCCGCGCCGACGAACACGCCACGTCCCAACGCCAGCCAGGCTGCCTCGAACGGCACTCCAGGAGCCGGAGCCGTCGGTACCATCCCGGCGGGCTCCCCCGGCGCCGGTTCGCCCGTCGCCAGCCTCAAGGGAGGGGTCACCAGCTCGACAGTTAGCGGTCGCCAATCAGGTGGGTCCGACGGCGGCGGGTTCCCCATCTGGGGCGGCGTGCTGCTCGTCCTTGCCGGGGTCGCGGCGGTCGGTGGAGGCGTGGGCTACGCGATGTCCCGGTCGCGCCGCGAACGTGCCCGCGCCGCGGACCAGTTCGATCCGCTGGACTGATCCACAGCCGGACGCCCGCGATCCCTACCGGAATTCCGGCACTTTCCAGTTCGGGAACAAGTCCGGGAGCTCCTTCGACACACTCATGGTGAACCTTGGCGCGCGCTTTTCGAGAAACGCCGCCACGCCCTCCTTCACGTCGCGCGAAGCACCCATCGCCAGCACGCCACGCGAGTCGGCCATGTGCGCCTCCATCGGGTGGCCGGCCACGAGCCCCCGCCAGAGCAGTTGGCGTCCGAGCGCCACCGAAACGGCCGACGTGTTGCGCGCGATCTCCAGCGCCAGCTCCCGCGCCGCCGGGATCAGTCGATCGTGCGGCACGACGTTGCGCACGAGCCCGCCGGCCAGGGCCTCTTCGGCGCCGAACACGCGACCCGTGTAGATCCACTCGGTTGCCTGCTGGATGCCCACGATTCGCGGCAGGAACCAGGTGCTGCACGCTTCCGGCACGATGCCGCGCCGGGCGAACACGAAGCCGAACCGCGCCTGCTCCGAGGCGATGCGGATATCCATCGGCAGCTGCATGGTGACGCCAACGCCAACCGCCGGGCCGTTGATCGCGCCGATCACAGGCTTCTTGCACTCGAAGATCCGCAGCGTGAGTTGCCCGCCGCCGTCACGCCGAACGCCCTCGTCCCGGCGGCCCGTGCTGTGGTCGAACGTGTTCGGCCCACCGGAGAGATCGGCCCCGGCGCAAAAGCCGCGCCCGCGGCCCGTGACGATGACCGCTCGGACCTCGTCGTCACGGTCGACCTGGTCGAAGGCGTCGATCATTTCCGACTTCATGCGGTCGGTGAACGCGTTGAGCTGCTCCGGCCGGTCGAGGGTGATCGTCGCGATCCCCTCGCCGTCCGCTTCGTAGGTTATCTGCTCGTACTTCAAGTCCTCTCCTGGCTGTGGTCTGATCCGAATCATGGCGTGCCGGCGGCGACCGGGCGAGCAGCGAACGATCGGAGACAGACAGGACGCCGCACCGCCGCCGCTCGCGAGGCGGGTCCCAAAGAGAACGTCAGGCAGCCCGCCGCATCTTCGCCACGCGCCAGGCCGCCGGTCCGAACGAGATGACGCCCGCCGCCCCGAAGAGCGCCAGGAGCAACAGCTCAATGTTCTCCACAACGCCCCCGAGCGCGTAGCCTGTCCAGGTGAGCGAGAGCACCCACAACACACCACCAACCGCGTTGAAGAAGAAGAACCGGCGACGGGGCATCCTCGCGGCGCCCGCCACCATTGGCGCGAACGTACGAATGAAGCCGATGAACCGCGCGATCACGATCGTTTTGCCGCCGTGCCGATCGTAGAACCGCTCGGCCCGCAAGAGGTGGCCCCGCCGGAAGAACCTGCCCTCTTCCTTGCGGAAGAGCAGTGGACCCGTCCTCCAGCCGATCATGTAGCCCGTGGCGTCTCCGAGGATGGCCGCGAGGACGAGCACGGGGAGCAGCCACCAGACCGACAACGCGCCACGCTGCGCCACGAGACCGGCCGTGATCAGCAACGTGTCGCCCGGCAGGAACACGCCGATCAGCAGCCCGGTCTCCGCGAACACCATTGCGAACAGACCCGGGTAGCCGACCGTGTGGATCAGCGCCTCGATGTCGATGGAAGGCATAACAACAGGGTACTCCTCCTCCTGAGGTTCGGCATGCGCCCGGCCCCTGGAGACCACGTCCGGCGTCAAGGCCAGCGTCCCCGCCCTTTCGGACCGGTGTGAGCGCGATCCCGCCCGAAGAGGCAGGTTGCGGCCTGCCCGGCCGGGCGGCGATCCGAGGAAGGCCACGTGGCACGCTCGAAGCAGCAAGACGCCGCCGTTCGCGGCTGGAGTGCCTCTCGTGCCCGATTCCGTTCTCGCCCAGCTTTCCGATCAGCTTGCGGCCGCTGTAGAGCGTGCCGCCCATTCCACGGTCCTGGTGAACGCCCGCCGGCGCCTGCCCGCCAGCGGCATCGCCTGGGCCGCCAACGCCATCCTCACCTGCGATCACGTCCTCGAGCGGGAGGACGACATCACGGTGGAGCTGGAAGACGGCCGCGAGGTCCCGGCCACCATCGCAGGCCGCGACCCCGGCAGTGACCTCGCCGTCCTCCGAGTCGAGGCCCCACTGTCGCCCATCGAGCACGCCCCTGAGGGTTCCGCCCGGGTCGGCAGCATCGTTTTAGCCCTGGGCCGGCCCTCGAGCGAAGGCGTCCAGGCCTCGTTCGGGATCGTCGGAGCGGTGGGCGGCGCATGGCGAACCTTCCGGGGAACGCTGGTCGGCGGCTACCTTCGCACCGACACGACGTTCTTTCCCGGCTTTTCGGGCGGCCCGTTGATCGACGTCCAGGGGCGTGCGGTTGGCGTGAACAGCTCGCGGCTGGGGCGCGGCGCCGGCATCACCCTGCCCGTGGCCGCGGCGGCGAAAGTGGCCGACGATCTGCTGCAGCGCGGCCGCGTTCGCCGCGCCTATCTCGGCATCAGCAGCCAGCCTGCACAGCTGACGGAGGCGCTGGCCACCCGCCTTGGCGGCCAGGAAAGTGGCCTGCTCGTTGTCACTGTCGAGCCCGGCAGTGCGGCCGATCAGGCCGGCCTCCTCCTCGGCGACATTGTCGTCGCCCTCGCGGGGACGCCAACGGTCGACACGGAAGCGCTCCAGTCGGTCCTTGGGCCGGAGTTGGCCGGGGAGCCCACGACACTCCGAATCCTTCGTGGCGGCGAGCCGCGCGAGCTCATGATCACTCCGGGAGAACGGTAATGGCCACGTTTCCTGTCTTCGAATCGCACCCCGGAACACCCGGCGCGCCCGATGCCGGAATCGCCGACCTCGCGGAGCACGTCCGGACCGGCATCGTTGCCGTTGGAACGAACCAGGGCGGGGGCACCGGAACAGTCTGGTCCGCGGATGGTCTCGTCATCACCAACCACCACGTCGTTCCTTCGAACCGCGTGGGTGTCGAGCTCCGCGATGGCCGGGCAGCGGAAGGTATGGTCGTCGCTCGCGACCGAGAGGCCGATCTCGCTGCCGTCCGCGTGCCGTTCGACGGCCTGAACGCGCTCGGGTCCCGTGATTCAGGGCCACCGCGCGTCGGCGAGCTGGTCTTCGCCGCCGGCAACCCCTGGGGCGAACGCTGGGTCGTCACCGCGGGAGTCGTGCTCGCTGCCGGCAAGCGTGCGATTCACGCCGACGTTCGGCTTGCTCCCGGCAACTCCGGCGGGCCACTGGTTGATGCCCGCGGCCGGGTCGTGGGCATCAACGCGATGATCGCCGGCGGCGCGGCGGTCGCCATCCCGGCCGCAGTCGTGCAGTCGTTCGTCGAGACCCTCGATTCCCGCCCTCGAGGCGCCATCGGTGTGACCTTCGCGGCGGTCGAGCTGCCGCCCGGCGTAGCCGCCGCCCACGGATTGAGCGGAGGCCGCGGACTCATGCTCACCGGGATCGAGCCGGCCAGCCCGGCCGAGAGAGCCGGCCTCCTCCCCGGTGACGTCATCCTAGCGGTCGACGGAGCCTCGGGGCTCAGGGATGCGTCACGCAGGCTCCAGGCGATGCGTAGCGGCACGCTCGTTCGCCTCACGCTCCTGCGCGGCGGCCAGACGCTGGATGTCGACGCCCTGCCCGTGGCCGCAGCCGCATAGCTGGCATCGCGGCCCTGCCCATCCGCTACGCTGGATCGAGATGCACGAACCCGAGGCCCTTTCGCCGCTCCGCGTTTTCGTCGTAGCGCCCTACCCATCGGCCCGAGCCGGTCTGCGCGCCATGCTCGACGGAAGGGAAGGACTTGTGGTGGTCGGCGAGGCAGCGTCGCTCGATGACTCCGGCGAGTTCAGTCCCGGCCACGCCGACGTCGTCGTCATCGAATTCGAAGGCGCGGCTCCGGCCATGGTGACCACGCTGGATCTGCCGGTCGTGCTGATTGGCCCGGATCCGGCGGTGCTTGGCGCGGTGCGCATGGGTGCACGTCCCGGCGCGCTGCTGCTGCGCGACGCGGACGCCGCGGCGTTAGCTGCCGCCGTCCGCGCGGCGGCGCGTGGCCTGGTCGTCCTCGACCCGGCGGTTGGCGCGGCAGTTCACGCACCAGCCGAGCGAGACGCCGGGAGTGCTGCCGGCGTTTCGCTCACCGCCCGCGAGCGCGCGGTTCTCGGCCTCGTTGCGATCGGGCTGCCGAACAAGGGCATCGCCCGTGA
>JAKALX010000281.1 GCA_021823905.1 Chloroflexota bacterium
CTTCATCAGCGGCGCGGATACCGCCGACTTCGGCATCACCTTCGCCCGCACGGATGCAAGCGCGGGGCGCCAGGGCATCACCTGCTTCATCGTCGACACGGACATGCCCGGCTTTCACGTCCGGCGCGTCGTTCACACCCTGCGCTCGACCCACTACGCCACGGAGCTGCAGTTCGACAACCTGCGCGTGCCGGCGGCGAACGTCCTCGGCCAGCCGAACAAGGGCTTCGCGATCGCCAACGACCGGCTCAGCCGCCAGCGCATCCCCTACGCCGCCGGCTGCATCGGCGTCGCCGCCAAAGCTCAGGAGATGGCGATCGCCTACGCCAACCAGCGCGAGACGTTCGGCGACCTCCTCGCCACCCGCCAGGCGATCCAATGGATGATCGTCGACAACGAAATCGACATCCGCACCAGCCGCTGGCTCACGCTCGCCGCCGCCGACAAGGCGAACCGCAACGAACCGTTCCGCACCGAGGCCGCGATGGCGAAGCTGGTCGCCAGCGAGGCCGGCGGCCGCGTCGTCGACCGCGCCATGCAGATCCACGGCGGTTACGGCATGACCAAGGACCTGCCGCTTGAGCGCTGGTACCGCGAGATCCGCATCCGCCGCATCGGTGAAGGGCCGAGCGAGGTCCAGCGGCTGATCATGGCCCGCGACCTGCTGGGCGGCTCATTCCACTAGCACACCAAGGAGAGGACCATGAACTACGAGCAGATCACCTACGAGAAGCGCGGCGAGACAGCCGTCGTCACCATGAACCGGCCCGAGCGTCTCAACGCCTGGACCTGGAAGATGTCGGCCGAGCAGCACGACGCGTACAAACGCGCCAACGAGGACCCGGAGATCGCCTCAATCGTCCTCACTGGCGCGGGCCGCGGCTTTTGTGCCGGCGCCGACGTGCGCGACGCCTTCCAGCGCGGACTCGACAACGGCTCGGCGCGCGATGCCGAACGCCCCGCGGAGAACTACGTCGAGCTCATTCGCAATTCGAAGCCGATCATCGCGGCCGTCAACGGCGTCGCCGTCGGCGTCGGCCTGACCCAGATCCTGCCGATGGACATCATCGTCGCCTCGGAGAGCGCCCGCTTCGGCATGTTTTTCGTGAAGATGGGCCTCGTTCCCGAGCTCGCCAGCACCTACTTCCTGACCCAGCGCTGCGGCTTCGCCTTCGCCAGCGACATGTGCCTCACCGGCCGCCTGGTCGAGGCCGAGGAGGCCGGCCGCATCGGGCTGGTCAACCGCGTCGTCTCCCAGGAGAAGCTCATGGATACGGCGATGGAGTACGCGAAGATGTTCGCCGCCAATCCCAACCGGCAGATGGGTTGGATCAAGGACCTGATCACGAAAAACGGCGCCAACCCCGACTACAACGAGGTCATGCGCCTGGAGCACGGGCGTATCAACGAGTGCTACACGACCGCCGAGCATCGCGAAGCGGTCACGGCGTTCCAGGAAAAGCGCGCGCCGAAGTTCCGCTAGGCGGGCCGCGCGGAGGGGTTATGGACTGGAAGGACACGCCCGAGCAGGCGGCGTTTCGCCGCGAGGTTCGTCAGCTCATCGAGACGCGCCTGCCGGAGCGCTATCGTCTCGCGGCTGCCCGCGGCGGCCTCGAAGAGCGCCCCTGGGAGACGGACCGGAAGTCGCCGGACCCGGCTGTTCGCAAGGCCGCCATGGACTGGCATGCGGCCCTTCACGAGCGTGGCTGGGTCGCACCCCACTGGCCGAAGGAGTACGGCGGCGGCGGACTGAGCTCCCTGGAGCAGTCCATCCTCAACCAGGAGCTGGCGAGCGCGGGAGCGCCGGCCGTCGGCGGCTCGGGCGTCGGGATGCTCGGGCCGACGCTCATCCTCCACGGAACCCCTGAGCAGCGCGCGAAGTACCTGCCGCCGATTCTCGCCGGCGAAGCGACCTGGGCGCAGGGCTACTCCGAGCCCGGCGCCGGGTCGGACCTTGCCGCCCTCCAGACCCGCGCCGTGCGCGACGGCGACGACTTCGTCCTCAACGGCCAGAAAATCTGGACGTCTGCCGCTCACACCGCCGACGCGATCTTTGCCCTTGTCCGCACGGACCCGAACGCCCCCAAGCACCGCGGGATCTCGTTCCTGCTGATTGACAACATTCATGCGCCGGGAATCTCGATCCGCCCGCTCGTGGACATGAACAACCGCCACTACTTCAACGAGGTGTTCTTCGAGGACGTCCGCGTGCCGGCCCGTAATCTCGTCGGCGAGGAGAATCGCGGCTGGTACGTCGCGATGACCCTGCTCGACTTCGAACGCTCGAACATCGGCGGCGCGGTCGGCGCACGGCGCACGCTCGGCCGGCTGCTCGATGTCATCCGCGCCGACCCGGAGCTGCGCGCGCGAATCCACGCTTCTCCTATCCGGCACGAGATCGCCCAGCGCTATATCGAGACTGAGATCATGTACCAGTTCTCGCTGCGGATTATCTCGATGCAGCACCACGGCCAACTCCCGAACGACGAAGCGTCGATGGCGAAGCTCTACAACTCCGAGCTGTCCCAGCGGCTCGCGCAGACGTCGATGCAGGCACTGGGGATGCGCGCCAACCTCACCGAGGGGACGGAAGCCTCGGGCTTCGCCGACATCTATGTGGGCATGGTCCCGGCGACAATCCGCGGCGGCACCTCCGAGGTGCAGCGCAACGTGATCGCGACCCGCGGCCTGGGTCTTCCCCGCGGATGACGCCAGAACGGCCGGCCAGGGGTGCGCTTGCCGGCGTGCGAGTGCTCGAGTTCTCCCAGATCGTCGCCGGTCCCTTCGCCGGGCTGGCGCTCTCCGACCTCGGCGCCGACGTCGTGAAGGTTGAGCCGCTGGAGGGCGAAGCGCGGCGTAACAGTGGCGCAGTCGTGCCCAACGAGGGCAAGTACTTCCAGTCGCTCAACCGCGGCAAGCGCAGCCTCACCGTCGACCTTGGCCGGCCAGAGGGCCAGTCACTCATCCACCGCATCGTGCCCGCCTTCGATGTCGTCCTGATCAACTACCGGGCCGGTGTCGCGGCCCGCCTGAATATCGACTACCCGACCCTGTCGAAGCTGAACCCGGGGCTCATCTACGCGAACATCACCGGCTTCGGCGAGACCGGCCCGTACGCCACCCGCGGCGGCTCGGACATCGTCGCCCAGGCCTACAGCGGCATCCTGGCGGCGGAGGCGAAGACCGACGATCATGGCGCCCCGGCGCCGATCATCAGCACCACGCTCATCGATCGCACCTCCGGACTCGCCGCGGCCATGGGCATCTGCGCGGCGCTTTACCACCGCGCGATGACCGGCGAAGGCCAGGAGCTGCAACTGTCGCTCCTCCAGACGGGCCTCGAATTGCTTTCACACCAGGTCATGCGCGAGCCCGTCCACGACGCAACCCTCCGCGATCCGCTCCTTGCCGAGCTCCAGGCGACGCGGGCGTCCGGCGCGCATTACGACGAGCTGGCGGCTATTCGCAAGAGACAGGGTCCGCGGTTCGCCTCGCACCGCCTCTACTACGGCGGCTACCACACCGGCGAAGGCGCCCTCGTCCTTGGCGCCCTCACGCAACAGAACCGCGACGCCGTCCGCGCCATCCTTGCGATGAGCGACCCAACGGACAGTCCGGACTTCGACGCCGCCGACGCCGTGAACCGCGAACGCATCGAGCACTGGCGGGCGGAAATACAGGAGCGACTGCTCGCGAAGCCCGCACAGGAGTGGGTCGAAATCTTCCTCCAGGCCGGCGTTCCCGCCAGCGTCGTGAACTTCCCCGAGGAGATGGCCGACGATCCCCAGGTGGTCGCGACCGGCATGATGGCCGATCTCGTCCACCCGGTTACCGGTCCGCAGCGCGTCGTCGGCCCACTCGTGCGCATGTCCCGGACGCCGTCAGCTGCCACCCGATCCGCGCCACCCTTGGGACATCACACGCGAGAGATTCTGGGCGAGGCCGGGCTCGCCACTTCCGAGATCGACTCGCTCGTCGAAGCCGGCATCGTTTCGAACGAGGCCTGAGCCCGCGCCCAGCGGTTACCGCCGCAGGCTAAGCACCAGCGTTGCCACGACGATCGCCGGGAGCGCGATCTCCGGCGCGACGCTCCCTGTCTCCCTCCTGAGTCCAGCAGCCACCAGCAGGCAGACGACGACGCCAATCGCCAGGGTCATGGAGTCGCCAACGATGAAGTCGTACCAGAACAGGATGAACGCCTTGATGTACTTCATCCTGCCGCCGCCCCTTCCACCGCCGTGGTTTGTCCGGGCCTGAGGAGCCGCACGAGCACCGCCGCCACCACGGCGTAGCCGATGGCGAGCACGGGGATCGCCAGGTCGCTGCCGGTCCAGTCAACACCCACACCCTCGCCAACCCAGAACGTTCCAAACGCGCTCAGCAACAGACCAACAGCAAACTTGATGGAGTTCTCGGGCACGCGCTTGAGCGGCTGGTGAATCAGGATCCCGACCCCGACGACGAGGATCAGCCCGCTCACCGCTCCGGCAATCGGGATGTCGAACCGTCCGTCGTTCGTACCAAACGTCAGAACGATGAAGGCGACCTCAAGACCCTCGAGGAAGACACCCTTGAACGCGACCGTAAACGCCGTCCAGTCGAACGCTTCGGTGACATCGTGCTTCCGAAGGGCGATGACCTCTGCCTCGTAAATCTGCTCCTCATCGTGCATCGCCTTGAGGCCCGAGGCGCGGAGGACGGCCTTGCGCAGCCACTGGAGCCCGAACACGAGCAGGAGCGCGCCGATGACCACGCGCAGGCCGTCGATCGGGACGTAGATCACCAGCGACGGACCGAGCGCGCCCACGACGAGCGTCAGCGCGATGACGCCCGCGCCCATGCCAATGAACGCCGGCCTCCACGACCGCGTCACCCCAACCGCGAGCACGATCGTGAGCGCCTCGACCATCTCGACGCTCGAAGCGAGAAACGCCGCAAGGAACTGGAAGACATCTGCCGCCATGCACGAACCCTGTCAGCTGAATAGCATGCATGATACTCGCGCCCCAACTTGGGACGACCGGGAGGGAAAGCCGTGGGTGCGCTGGATGGGATTCGCGTGGTCGATTTCGGCCAATACGTCGCCGGTCCGCTGGCTGGCATGCTTCTCGCCGACCAGGGCGCGGACGTCGTCCGCGTCGAACCGCCCGGCGGTCCGCGCTGGGACACGCCCGCGAACGCCACCTGGAACCGCGGCAAGCAGAGCATCATCCTCGACCTCAAGGATCCCGCCGACGCCGAAACCGCCCGCCGCCTCGTCGCCACCGCCGACGTGCTTATCGAGAACTTCCGCCCCGGCGTCATGGATCGGCTCGGTCTCGGCCACGAGGCGATGGGAACAGCCAATCCGCGCCTCGTGTACTGCTCGCTCCCCGGCTTCGCCAGCGACGACCCGCGGGCGAAC
>JAKALX010000282.1 GCA_021823905.1 Chloroflexota bacterium
ACCTCGGCAACATCGAGCCCTACAGGTGGCCGGACCCGGTTTACGGGCCGTACCCGACGCGATTCCCGGCCGACCTCATCCGCTCGGCTTCGCGGAACCTCGTGGTACGTGACGCGTACGCAAGCTTCTTCTATCACCCGTTCTGGGGGGTCAAGTATCTCCAGGATTCGGTCGAAGGCATTAAGGCGCTCGGCTATTCGTTCGTGAAGGCTTCGAGCCTTTAGCAGCCGCTGCGGCGCGAGGGAAACCAGATGACTGCGACACCGCGATCACGGCGATCGTTCCTGAAGATGGCTGTTGCCGGCACGCCGCTGGTGGCGGGCACGGCCCTGATGGCCAGGGGCGGACTGATGGTCGCCGACCTCTGGTGGCGAGAGCAGCACGTCGGCGAGATGGCGGCCAACACCGGCCGGGCACAGGCGCTCCACGAGCTCGACCAGGCCGGGCGAACGAGCTCGGGATCCGGCCCGACCCTGCCGCAGGACGGCGTCGTCATCCCGGTCGTCCCCGAGCCCGACGACGCCGTGGCCAGCGGCAACTCTGGCGGTCGGCCGATCGTCGGGCGTCTGAAGATCGACTCTATCGGCGTCGACGCCGCGATAGTCCGCGTGGGCGTCGCCTACAAGGACGGCCAACCGTTCTGGGAGACGGCCGACCGGGCGGTGGGCTGGCACGAAGGATCGGGTACGCCGGGCGCCAGCCAGGGTAACGTCGTGATCTCCGGCCACATCTCGAGCCGCAACCAGGGCGACGTGTTCCGGCGCCTGCCGAACATCCAGGTAGGGGCCGAGTCGCGCATCACGGTGACGGGCAGCCGCACGGCCGTCTACCGCGTGGTCGACAAGCTCGTCGTCAACCCCTGGGACGCGTGGGTGATGGACCCGACGAAAGCGCCGATCGCGACGTTCATCTGCTGCGTGCCCGACGGCGTCTACAGCCAGCGGCTCGTGGTCGTCTCCGAGCTGGTCCAGGGCTAGGAGGGAGCGAGGCATGTTGAAGGTGATGTCCGTCTTCGGCACGCGGCCGGAGGCGATCAAGATGGCGCCGGTGGTCGCCGAGCTGCAGCGCCGCGGCCCGCAGGTCCACTCCGTGGTCTGCGTGACGGCTCAGCACCGCGAGATGCTGGACCAGGTCCTGGGGGTCTTTGGCATCCAACCAGACCACGATCTGGACCTGATGCGCCCAAATCAGTCGTTGCCAGAGCTGACGAGCCGGGTCCTGCTGGAGACAACACGCGTGCTGCGCGAGGCGCGCCCCGACGTCGTCCTGGTCCAGGGCGACACCACGACCGCGATGGCGGCGGCGCTGGCCGCATTCTATGAGCGGATCCCCGTGGGTCACGTGGAAGCGGGCCTGCGCACGAACGACCGCTACTATCCGTTCCCGGAGGAGATCAACCGGCGGCTCATCGGCCCGATCGCGACCTTCCACTTCGCGCCGACGGAACGGGCAATGGCCGCGCTCCGTGCCAACGGCGTTCCTGAAGACGACCTCTTCCTGACCGGCAACACCGTCGTCGACGCGCTGCAGCGGATTACCGGCAGTGTGCAGGCGCCCGTGATGCCCTACCCGGCGCCCGGTCGCCGCCTCGTGCTGGTGACCGCGCACCGGCGCGAGAACTTCGGCGAGCCGATGGCGCGCGTCTTCAGCGCGATCCGGCGGCTGTCGGCGGCGTTCGCCGACGTGGAGTTCGTCTATCCGGTCCACCCGAACCCGAATGTGGCCGCGGCGGCACGCGAGGCGCTGGGCGCTACCGAGCGTGTGCACCTGATCCCGCCGCTGGACTACGTGGCGTTCACGCACCTCCTGGCAAAGTGCCACCTCGTCCTCACCGACTCGGGCGGCGTGCAGGAAGAAGCGCCGGCGCTCGGGAAGCCGGCGCTCGTCCTCCGCAACGAGACCGAGCGGCCCGAAGGCGTCGAGGCGGGCGTCGCGCTGCTCGTCGGGACGGACGAAGAGCGGATTGTAGCCGAAGCGTCCCTCCTGTTGAGCGACGGCGAAGCGTACCGGCGGATGTCGCAGAGCCGCAGCCTCTATGGCGACGGGAACGCGGCGAGCCGGATCGTCGAGATCCTGATCGAGCGCGTCGCGACCGTCTCTCAGGAACGGGACGCCGCCTGACCGTCCGGCGGGAAGCGATCCCTTCGGGATCGGCGCCTACGGGTTGAGTCGTTGCTGCCCGGAGCCGCTGGGGACGCGGCTGTCGCGCGACAGGCCGGGGCCGTCGTCGAGCGCCTCGGCGTCGCCGTTGTCCAGGCAGGCGCTGCACCACGTCTCACGGCCACAACGCGGGCAGCGTACTGGCGCTGGCGGCTCCGAGGGACGCTCAAGGGAATCCGAGAGCCGGCCACGCGATGGCTCGTCCATGCGCACGATGATACCGCGCGGCCTGGATGCCTCGCGACTGGCCGCACGAGCAGCTACGTGGCGTCTTCGCCCGCCAGCCGGCGCACTTCGGTCGCCAGGAGGGCGAGCGCATCCGGAGACGAGAACCATCCTGCCCAAAAGAGGCTCGTCTGGCGCTCTTCGCGCGTCTCGTCCGACTCAAGCGGGCCCAGGAGCTCGCCGATTTCGCCGGCAAGCTCTTCCATGAACATTTGCGCGATTGAGGGGACCGCCTCTTCGATGATGTCGGCCCCGCCGAGGGCGGCGAGCTCAGCGTCGGCGAGCAATTCGCCCGCGTCGACGGGGAAATCCGCCTCCGCGAACGGCTCGAGCGTCTCGTCGTTCACACCGTCGATGACGAACGAGAGCATGCCGCGCGTGAGGCCTTCGGCGAAGAAGTCGGGATAGGTCCAGGAATCTTCGGGTCCCTCGCGATCGGTGAACACGATGAGGGGCAGCTTACCGGGCACATCGAACTCCCTCTCCCGCCGAACCTGGCGCCTGTGCGAATTCCCGCCATTGTGGATACTCGGAGCGCCGGTGAGCAACCGGCGGCCCGATGGAGGCAGCGGCAACGATGCGCGTTGGTTCGGCTGACACGATCCGGGCGGGGTTCCGGGACGCGATCCCGCTCGCGCTGGCGGTGGGAGCGTTCGGGATCTCCTACGGCGTCCTCGCGCGCGCGGCGGGCATGGGAGCGATCGCGCCGCTCGTGATGTCGCTGACGACGTTCGGCGGGTCGGCCCAGTTCGCGGCCGCGGGTGTGCTCGGGGCGGGCGGCGGCGCCGCCGCCGCGATCCTCGCGGCCGTCTTGCTGAACGCGCGGTACGGACCGATTGGACTGACGATCGCGCCGTCGTTGCGCGGGAACGTGTTCAAGCGCTTCGTGCAGGCCCAGATGGTTGTGGACGAGTCCTGGGCCGTGGCAAGCCGCGGCGACGGGACGTTCGACCGGGCGCGTCTCGTCGGCGCCGGACTGGCGATTTACGTGTTCTGGTTCGCGGGCACGCTGCTTGGCGTCCTCGGGGGAGACTTCATCGGCGACCCGAAGTCTATCGGGCTGGACGCGGCGCTTTCGGCGCTGTTTCTTGCGTTGCTCGCCGGGCAGCTGCGCTCGCGGCGGGCGATCGTGGCGGCGATCGCCGGCGGAACGATCGCACTGGCGCTCATTCCGGTGGCCCGGCCGGGGGTGCCAATCATCGCCGCCGTGGCCGGCTGTCTTGCCGGCTGGCGAGGGTCCGGTGTCGACCGCGTTTCGCCACAAATCGACAGCCACGAGGACGGCCCTTCATGACCGAAGCGTGGCGGGTTGTGCTGGTCGCGGGAATCGCGAGCATGGCGATCAAGGCCGCCGGACCGGTGGCGCTTGGCGGCCGCGCCCTCCCGCGCCGGCTGATGGGGCTCGTCGCGATGATTGCGCCGGCCTTGCTGGCGGCGCTCGTGGTGACACAGGTGTTTGGCGGAAACCGCGAGCTGGTGATCGACGCGCGCGTCCTCGGGGTGGCGGTGGCAGCCGTGCTCCTGGCCTTCCGGGCGCCGGTGCTGGTGGTGATCGTGGCGGCGGCGGTGGTGACAGCGGTGGCGCGGGGGATGTGAGTTCGAATTGCGCTGCGAGTCGGACCGAGCCTATTGTGTGCACTGGGGTTGGAGCGTGAACGCTGTATCGCGACGCCAGGAGATTCTCGAGGGGAAACGATATTCAATCAGCGAGGCGGCGAGGCTCGCGGGCACCAGCCCGCAGAATGCACGCCGCTGGCTGCTTGGCTACGACGCGCCGGGCCATCGCATGCTGCCAGTGTTCGGCCAGACCGCCCGAGGCGAGACGCCGAGGCTTTCGTTCCTCGAATTGATAGAACTCGCCGTCGTTGCCCGTTTTCGGTCCTCAACGGGCTCTCATCCGATACCGCTCGAACGCCTTCGCGCCGCCCACCGCTTCGCGCGACAGCAACTGCGGGTGGAGCACCCGTTCGCGAGCCGCAAACTGCTGGTCGAGGGCGGCCACGTCCTGTACGAGTTCGAGCGGCAGTATCCGGGGACCGGCCGGCTTGCGCTCGACCTGCAGGGCCAGCGCGTCTTGCCCGGCGTTGTTCTCGAAGAACTCCGACAGATGGATTTCGACGACAAGTCGGGACTCGTACTCCGCTGGTTCCCGTGGGGCCGCGAAGCGCCGGTGGTGCTGGATCCGGAGCGCGGTGGAGGACGCCCCGTCATCCAGGGGACCAACGTCCGGGCGGAAGTCATCCGCGCGAGGTTCGACTCTGGTGAGAGCATTCAGGAGCTGGCCGACGATTTCGAGATAGGCGTCCCGGCTGTGGAGGCAGCGCTGAGGGCGGCGTGAACCTGTTCTTCGACGAGGACACCGGAACTGGCTTGCCGAAGGCCGTGAAGCTCCTGCGCCTCCCTTCGGTCGAGCACGTTGCCTATCCGGGCCCGGCCGGGCCGTTGCCGAAAGGCACGTCCGATCCCGACTGGATTGAATTCGCCGGGAGCCACGGCTACCTGGCGCTCTCCCAGAATCGAAAGATCCTTGAATCGGACGCCGAGCGGCAGGCCGTAATCGACGCGCAGGCAGGAATCGTCTTCGTCGGAACCGGCCAGGAGCGCTCATGGCTCGTAATGCGCCTGCTCCTGAATCAATGGCTCTGGTTGCTTGAGACGCACGAGCTGGTCGAGCGCCCCTTCGCCTTCCACCTCTTACCGCGGAGGCGTCCCGTCCGCCTACTCTGAGACGCCGCCTGCTTCGAACACCGCGAAGTCGACGCCCTCGAGCCCGGCGAACCTTCGCTGCATCACTGCGAACGCCTCGGGGTTGGAATCGACGAGGAGGAACTGGCGGCCGAGTTCGTGCGCTGCCACCCCCGTCGTGCCGCTGCCGGCGAAGAAGTCGAGGACGAGATCGCCGGGATTCGAGCTGGCCGTCACGACGCGGCGGAGAATGGCGAGCGGCTTCTGGGTCGGATAGCCGGTCTTCTCTTTGCCGGTTGGCGAGACGATCGTGTGCCACCACGTATCCG
>JAKALX010000283.1 GCA_021823905.1 Chloroflexota bacterium
CGGTTCCGACTGCCCTTTCGCCTCGACCAGCTTGACGACGTCGCCGCGCATCCCGGACTGGACGCCGTCGCGCGAACCGACGGACAGCGTCACCACCTCGCCGCTTCGCGCCGTGATACGACCGAACCCGAGCGTCGCGCCGGCGCACAGGACCGCGACCGCCGCCACCGCCGCAACGCGCGCTGAGGAGCATGGGGCCCGCATCCGTGCATTGTGTCACGTCGGCGGTAATGGGTGACACCTTCTCTTACCGCCGCAGGAGGAAAACCCCCGAAGCGATGAGCGCAGGGGACTCGGCGGCGGGCTTGGGCGCGGGGCCCTTCGCGGCCGTGGAGACGGCGGAGGCGGCCACGCTCGGGTAGGGCGCCGCGGGCGAGTTGCGGTGGATGGCCCAAGAGAAGCGGACCTCGCCCGGCGCCTTGGGGTCGTCGGTGACGTCGCCGTCAATGACCACATCGGGGTAGGGTTTCCTCGGGTCGAAGGACTCCCGGGGAGGGGCGCCAACGGGCATGCCGGGGTCGGCCACCATCCGTGACACGACCCACCCGGCGCGTAGGATCTCCCCCTCGATCGCCTCCCTCAACGTGGTCCCCAAGGGAGTGCGCCTCCCATCATTCATCCGCTCCCCCGAGGGGTCCCTGACTTCGACGTAGACCGCGGGCGCTCGTCCCTTGGCCGCACCGACGGCGGCCACGAGCTCCCGCGCCGCCTCGCTGGGGGTCACGGTCCGCGGGGTCGCGGCGCGCCAGGGGCTCCCCACCGCTCCAGAGGCCAGCACGGCGAGGAAAAACGCGACGAGGGGGTATCTACTCTTCGTCATTTCAGACCTCCGTGAGGGATATGGCGGGGGCGTGACTCCCCCACTTGTTGGTCCACGGGGACATGGGTGCTTGGTCGGAGTTTCTCTTGCCACAGTCCGGACAGGTCACGAGGGCCATCGCTCCTTCAGCTTGCCTGCCGCCATCATAGGGCAGATCAAAGCCGGCGTCCCTGGCCCATCACCGGACGTGCAACTAGAGCTGCCAGGCACGCAAGTAGCGGACGTAGCGGGAGCCATCTCATCGCTCGAACTTCCCGGCCAGCTTCCGATCGAGCTCGTCGAGTCGACGCGCGAACGCCGACTCGCCCGCCCACCGGCGTGCCCCCCGGCGGACCCAGTGCTTCACCTCGTCGCGGCTCTTGCCCAGCCCGTCCGCGAGCGCCTTGAGGCCCACGCCCCACCGCTCCACCGACAGCGCCGCCACCAGCTCGCGCGCCTCAGGCACCGCCGCGCACCGCGACCTCGTGCAGGAGGCTCCAGAATCGCCCGACCTCGTCCTCGAGCTTGAACGGCGCTTCGCCACGCCTCGCCCGGTTGTACACGTGGTAGATGAGCCCCTCGACGAACCCTTTCGGCCGCCGTGCCGTTGTGATCTCCTGCCCGCGACGCTCCAACACTTCAGCTACTTGCGTGCCTGGCACCTATTTAACACTAACCTTATCAATGGGTTGCAGTCATCGGTGCCTGGGCACGCTACAATAGCGTCCAGCGACGGCACACCAACGAGGTGCAGACCATGAGCATGATGTCACGAATCCGAGAGTCACTGCGTTCTACCCTGGGCAAGGCCACGCTCGCCACCATGATTGGCGCGGGCGCGCTGGTCGGCGTTGGACGCAACGCTGGGGCGCAGACCGCTCCTGAGAGCACGCCGACAACCGCGAGCGAACAAAGCACAGCACAGACCTTCACGTACTACCTGCCCGTCATCGCCAACCTGCACGGCGCGAACAACAGCGATTGGCGCTCCCAAGTGCGCATGCGCGCCCTGTCTGGCGTGGAGACACACTTTTGGATCCAGGCGCACCCACGCGGCGTCCAGGCACAAGCCACGGACCCCAAGAGCACCATGTACGTGATCTGCGGGACGTGCAGCGCGAACTTCCCCAACGTCCTCGACAATCTCCTCGGCCAGGACGGGCAGCCCATGCACCTCACGGGCGCGTACTGGGGCGAAGTCACCAGCAACGAACCCCTCGGCATCGACTCGAGCACGAGCGCGAACTTCAGCCCGAACGGCAGCAACCAAGGCAGTGACTACGCCACCCTGGACGCGAGCACCATGTGGAACGACCCCCACCTCGCGAGGCGCGGCGACATCATCGAATTCCCCCTCGACGGCACCACCCTGACACGAGAGAACCTCAACCTCTTCGCGCCACCCACCAACACCACCGACTACACCGGACCAGCAATCACCGTCCAAGCCAGACTCCTCGACTACCTCGGCAACACCATCGACGGCACCGCCATCACCCTCCAACCAGGAACATACACACAATTCGCGCCCATCGCACCAGCGCTCACCAACGGCAAAACACTCAACCCAGGAGACGTCCTCCAACTCCGACTCGGCAGCAACGGCGGCACCGGAGAATTCCTCCTCTACGCCATCAAAAACGAAATCGACAACGTCACCACCACAAGCCAAGACCCCAGCAACAAGACAGGATACATCAGGCCACTGTTGACGACGGCGCGCTACACGTGGCTACCTACAACGCTCGAAGTAAACGACACCTACGTGAAAGAACTCGCCGTCAGCGCGCGTCAAGGCGCCACCATCACCGACCTTTGGGAGGACCTCGACGGCAATGGCACCTTCGACGTCCACTACACCCCAAACTCCAACAGCGTCGACCTCCAAATCACTGGCAGCCCCATCATGGCAGCCACCCAGAGGCCCGTCCTCCGAGCGTTCCTCGTTGACAACGGCATCAGCTACGTCAGAGATATTCAAGGACCAACCGTTACGGTCAACGCGGAACACAACGGCTACATCGCCACCTACGACAACGCCAAGAACTTCATCATGAACAATCTTGACCTCGTGTCGGCATGGACAAGCCACGGTGTTGTCGGTGGACAGGCCACACTGCCCTCCACTTGGATATCTGCATGGCCGCTTTACTTCGACGGTATCAACAACCCACCAAACAATCCGGAACTGGATTACATTATCTTCAATGATGTTGGCGATACCCTTACCGGTAACGACATGATCCTGAAGCTCAAAGACGGCACGCAGCTTGGAATTGGTGGAATGCCGGAGCAGGAGTTCGATCAGTTCCGCCGAGCGGTGAAGGCCACTTTGCCCCCATCGTAATCTCCACCACAGTGACCTGTCCTTCATCTGTCGCAGACACCACGCCACTTTTCCACACAACGGTCCACTATGAGTCTCGACGAACTGTTCCGGCACCTCGACGAGAGTTACGTCCAACACCACGTTCTCGCCCCTCATGATGAAGCACGGCGACGCTTTCAATTACTCTCCCACACCGCACGAGACGCGCAGGAGTTCAAAGCAATCGTCGCCCAGTACGTCCAGCATCTCCGCGCCGCTCTCGGCGACCGCGTGCCGAGCGAAAACAGCGCCTTTGCCGAAGCCAAACAGATGTTGGGACGCTTGTTCCACGGATTCCCGCGACAAGATGGCTATGAGAACGCCCTTGCCAAGGGAATGAGAGGTGAGATGGAGGAGGTCATCAATCAACTCGCCATCGGCCTCAAGGACCACGCCCTTGACTTACATGTAGATTGTCTGTACTACTCCACTATTGACCCTGCATCCACGGAAGAGAATAGGCATCTCGCAGCAGCTCTTCACCAGCGCTACGGCACCACACTCCGCGCCAGCGATGAGGCCCTCAGACGGCTCGTGAATCACCTCCCGCCATTCTTCCGTGACTTCTAACGCCGAACGACGACTCCGGGGTAGCACAATCCATCGGCCTTCACTGCATGTCGGGGTAGAACCACCGAATAGCCTCACGGAAGCGTAAGGCTTCTTAAGGCAACCCGCTCAGAGGTGGAGTATGGGAAAGAGAGGAGTGGCTATTCTTCTTGTTATAATTGTCGCTCTTGCTGTGCAGGCCCTTCGCGTTCACAGCGCCTGCCCCCCCTCCTGCGGAACATGTCTAAATGGAATCCTCGACCCCGGTGAAGTCTGCGACCGTACCGCGACCCCGTCTGGTTGTCCTGCTAGCTATACGTGCAGTGCGGATTGCACCCTCTGTTCCGACTCTCAAGGTCATACCTGCAACAACAATGGTGTCTGCGGGGTGGGTGAGGTCTATCCGTGCGACAACTGTCCTGCGCCGTGCACGCCATCGTGCGTCGGTAAGTCGTGTGGCCCTGATACCTGCGGGGGCCAGTGCCCGCCAGGGTGTTCCGCGCAACAGGTGTGCCTTCCGAGTACCGGCCAGTGCTGCACGCCCACCACCTGTTCCGTCAACTCCGCGACCACGCCCTGCAACCAGACCGCGACGGGCACGGACAATTGCGGCCAGCCGTGCACAGTGACGGGTACGCAGAATAGGTACCAGGTCCGGCGTAGTTGACAAGTTGGGGATTGCGAAGCTCATGAATCATTCCCGCCTCAGTTCGGCTTCGACCGCGTCCGCCTGACGTCCGAAGGAGGGCTCGGCCAGACGGCGCGCTCCGCCGCGGCTCAGCCACCGGCTGGCCGTGTCCGCCGGCCGCCCCAGGCAGCGTCCCACGTCCGTCACCCGCACCCCACAGCGGTGCACCGCCACGACCGCCAACAGCTCCCGCGCCGCGACCGTCGCACGATCCTGGACCCCCGACGCCAGCCGCGCCCGGGTCAGGCCGGTCGCCCGTTCGACCGCCGCGAGGACCTCCTCGAGGCTCGCCCGCACCGGCTCCGGCGCGGTGCTCGCCCCCAACGCATCCAGGCCCGACCTGTGCGGCCCTTCGAGCTCCTCGGCTTCCCCGGCCCCGCGGCTCCACCACGGAAGCCGGCCCGGCTCTTCGGCCGCCCACGCCTCCCGACCCACGGCTCGCACCATCGCCGCGTACGCCTGCGTCGCTGGCCCCCGCCTCGATCCGTACAGCCGCAGGGTCTCCTCCACATCGACCAACGGTACCCGCACACGGCCCAACAGCTCACGGTGGCCGCTCCAGCGGTAGCGCAGCGGCGACGCCGCCAGACCCGCCTTGACCGGGTTGAGGTGGATGTAGGCGAGGAGCCGGTTCAGGTCGTCCTGCCCCTCGACCACCCTGGCCTTGTAGCGGCCCTGCCAGAGCGGCCCCAGCGTCTTGTGACGGCGGTTGTGGACGAGAGCGAACCGACCCTGGATCACCCGCAGGCTGCGCCACAGCGGTAGACGCCCCGTCCGCAGCGCAAGGTGGTAGTGCGTCGGCATTAGGCACCAGGCGAGGATCGTGAGCTCATCGGTCCGTTTGACGTCGCGCACGATGGCGAGAAACCGCTCGGCCTCATCGGGCGCGGCAAACACCCGAGCACGGTGGGCAAACCGACAGTAGACGTGGTAGATGGCACCGTCGACGAACACTCGTGG
>JAKALX010000284.1 GCA_021823905.1 Chloroflexota bacterium
GCTGATGGGCGTCGAGTCGCGCGGCATGCTGCTCGCCGCGTCCCTCGACGGCGCCCCGTTCCTGCTCGCCCCCGACGGCGAGGTCCCGCCCGGCACCGGGGTGAAGTGAACGCCGGAAACGGTCCGGTGGCGTCGGCAGGCCGCGGGGCGCCGCCCAGCGGCGGTCGATGGATTACGGGTAAGTTGAGCCGTCGTCTCAGGTTGTGTGTGCATCCGCGGGTTGGCCCGCCGCAGCGGCCAGGGGTGGTATGCATCCCTCGCTGACGCCTGTGGCCTGGAGAAGAAGAAGATGAGTTAGACTCACCGAGGGGTAGTTGGACATGGCGATGACACCTAATTGGCCGCGGTTGTCGCGCCGGCGAGCCATCACGGTTGTCATCGTCCTGGGCGTCTTTGTGTCCGTCGCGGCAGCGTTTTGGACCCGGCATGAACAACGGTCCGCGCGTGCCGCAGCGTTCCAGGCCCTCGCTTCGATCGCGCAGATCAAGGCCGAGGCGATCGCGGCGTGGCGCGGCGATCTCCTTGGCCACGCCAGGCAGCTTGCCGAGAGCCCGTTGTTTGCCGCCGCCGCCACCGGACTCCTGGCTCCGAGCGTAGATTCTCGCCTCAGGCAAGGGGTTCGAGAGCAGTTGGAACTGTCGAGGCGGCTGTACGGAGAATCGGCGATCTTCCTCGCCCGACCGGGAGGGGAGGTCATCGTGTCCGCGGGGCCGCCGCCCACAATCGACGCTGCAACGCTCGCGGAACTGCGCCAGGCCCAGGCGATCGGCAAGGCGTTTCTGGGCGACTTTTTCATCGCCTCCGGCGCCGAGACAGTGGTCATCGACGCCGTCGCTCCCGTCGCCGGCGAGGCTGTCACGACGGTTCTTGTCTTGCGGGCGGACCCTCGTCGCGATATCTATCCGTTGATTCAGAGCTGGCCGACGCCGAGTCAGAGCGCCGAGACGCTCCTCGTGGAGCGGGTGGGGGATCAAGCCGTTTTCCTCAACTCCTTGCGCTTCCGGCGCAACGCAGCACTGTCGCTGCGGTTGCCGCTGAGCCGGATCACCGTACCCGCCGTGCAAGCCGCCATGGGCAGGACAGGCGTGTTCGAGGGGTCCGACTATCGCGGTGTACCGGTGCTCGCGGAGATGCGGAGGGTCCGCGACTCTCCCTGGGTGATCGTAGCCAAAGTGGACCGGGAGGAAATCCTGGAGAACCTGTACCGGGATGCGACTCTGCTTGTCGTGGCGGTCGTCGTTCTCATCGTATTGGCCGGTGTTGGCACGGCCTACCTGTACAGGGCGCAGCGTGTCGAGACACGGAGGCGTTTGTCGCTCGCCGAGAGTGGGCGCAAAGACGCGGTCAAAGCCTTTCAGGCTGCGGCGCAAGAGCTCGCCCGGTTCATGGAGAACATCCCCGGCATGGCCGTGGTGCGTGACCTGGATGGCCGTTACGTCTACATGAACGAGACCTGGGAGGCGATCACCGGCCTGCGGCGCGACGAGTGGGTCGGCAAGACGCCGATCGATTGCATGCCGCGCGCCGATGCCGAGCAGCTACTCGAGGGCGACCGGCGCACGCTTTCGAGCGCGGGACCGACGACGACGGAAATCGAGCTCCACCATCCGTCCGGCCCGCGCTGGTGGCTCCTGAACTGGTTTCTGCTCGGCGAGGAGGCGCGGCCGAGGCAGGTCGCCTCCCTTGGCTTCGACATCACGAGTCGGAAGCAGGCCGAAGCACGTTTGGCGCAGATCAACCGCCTCCACCGGACGCTCTCCGAGGTGAGTCAAGCGATCGTCCACTCGGTCGACCGGCACGCGATGCTTGAGGAGGCGTGCCGGATCGTGGTGGAGCGCGGCGGTTTTCGGATGGCGTGGGTGGGGTTCAAGGGCGAACGAGCGGGAGAGGTCGTCCCGGCGGCTTCGGCCGGATTCGGCACCGAATATCTGGACCGCGTCGTCATCCGATGGGACGACTCCCCCGAGGGACAAGGACCCACAGGGCGGGCGATCCGCGAGCGTTCTGCGGTGATCTTTAACGATAGTCTGAACGAGCCAGCGTTCTCACGTTGGCGCGAGACCGCGCAAGCCTTCGGCTACCGCGCCTCGGCCGCATTCCCGATCCGCGAGGGTGGCGACGTGACCGGCGCGCTGATGGTCTATCACCAGGAGCCCTGGACGATCGGTCCAGAGGAGCAGCGCCTGTTTGAGGAGCTGAGCAACGACATCGGGTTCGGCTTGGATGCGCTCCATGAGCGCGCGAGGCTGGAACAGGCCGAACGGGCGTTGCGGGAGAGCGAGGAACGGCTGGCGTTGACCCTGGATGTCACCCAGATCGGCGTGTGGGACTGGGATCTCAAGCGTGACGTCTGGTTTGCAACCCCGACCTATTTCAAGATGCTTGGCTACGATCCGGAGATCGAGGGGCAAGACCGGGAGGTCTGGGGCGGCCGGACGCACCCCGACGATCGCAGTCGCGTCATCGCGAGGATGGAGCAGGTCCGCGACGAGGGGCTGCCGGGTTTCGACATCGTGCTCCGTTTCCGCCACGCGGATGGTTCCTACCGTTGGCTCAACAGCGTGGGGCGCGGGGTCGAGTTCGACGCCGAAGGTCGGACCACCAGAATGCTCGGGCTGCAGATCGACATCACCAAGCAGCGCCGCGATGAGGACGCGTTGCGGGAGAGCGAGGCCCGCTTCCGCAGTGTCTTCGAGCAGGCCAGCGACGGGATCTTCATCATTTCGGCCGAAAACAGGTACCTGGATGCCAATGCGCTGGGGCTCGAGATGCTTGGCTACTCGCGCGACGAGCTGTTGCATCTCGGCGTCGCGCAGGTTCTTGATCCGGGGGAAGTCGCGCGACTCGCCGTCGAGCCACCGCGCATGATGGCCGGCGAGCCGCACCTAGCCGAATGGCGTCACGTGCGCAAGGACGGGTCGTCGTTTCCCGGTGAAGTCAGTGCCCGCCGCCTCGACGACCGTTCGTACCTTGCGATCGTGCGTGACTTGACGACAAGAAGACGCGCCGAAGAGACGATCCGCGAGAGCGAGGTCCGGCTGCGTTTGGCCTTGGATGCGGCCAAGCTGGGGATGTTCGACTGGGACATCCAGCGGCAAACCATCACCTGGTCGCCACGGCACGAGGAACTCTGGGGGTTCGCGCCGGGCGAGTTCCAGGGAACGTACGCGGAGTTCGAGATGCGGGTCCACCCGGATGACCGCGCCGGCGTGGCGGCCGCGGTCGCGCGTTGCATCGAGGCCAGGACACCCTACGCGCAGGAGTTCCGCGTCGTTCGCCCCGACCGCACGATCTGGGTCGCGGCCGCGGGCCAGGTCGAGTTCGATTCCTCCGGCGGCGCCGAGCGGATGCGCGGCGTCGTGGCCGATGTCTCTGACAGGAAGCTGGCCGAGATCGACCGGTCTGTGCGCGTCGCGCAGCTCTCGACCATTAACTCAATGGGAGCCCAGATCGCGTCGATACGCGATCTTGCGGGTGCCGCGCGCGCGGCGGTCGAAGGGGTATTCCAGGCGGTCGCGCCCGACCTGGTGATGCTGTTCCTGCGCGAGGGCGAGCGCCTCACGCTGGTCGACACACGGCACGGCGCGCGCCGGTTATGTCATACGGAGAGGGAATTGTTGCGTGTCGGCGAGTGCCTGTGCGGCCGCGCCCTTGCGGAGGGACACGCCGTCTATTCCGAAGATCTGCAAAGCGACGCGAGGTGCACGCGGGATGAGTGCAAGATCGCCGGGGTGCGAGGTTTTGTGGCCATGCCACTGAAGGCGGGAGCAGAAACTGTCGGATTGCTAGGTTTGGCGTCCGCAGATCGACGCGATTTTGCCACCGAATCCGTTTTCTTGGAGACGCTCGCCCTGCACCTTGCGGTCGGAATCCAGAACGCCTCACTTCATGAGGATGCTGTGCGCCGAGCCGACCACCTCGAGGCGATGGTCGCGGAGCGAACGAGGGAGCTGGCGCGATCCAACGAAGGTCTTGCCCGCGCGCTCGAGCGGGCGGAGGCCGCGGATCGGGCCAAATCCGCGTTTCTCGCGGCGATGTCGCACGAGCTGCGCACGCCGCTCAACTCGGTGATCGGGTTCACCGGCGCGCTGCTCGGCGGGCTGATCGGCGCCGTCTCGCTGGAGCAGCACGACGCCCTCGAGATCGTCAAGCGGAACGGCCAGCACCTCCTCGCCCTGATCAACGATGTCCTCGACCTCTCGAAGATCGAGGCGGGCGAGATGCGACTGGGAAGCGAGCCGTTCGACCTGATGAGCGCCGTCGTGGAGGTAATTGAGACCGTCCGGCCACTGGCGACGGCGAAGGGTCTCTCGCTGACTCACGACCGCAGCGGGGCAGAGTTGATGGTCCTGGCCGATCGCCGGAGGGTGGCCCAGGTCGTCATGAACCTGCTGTCGAACGCGGTCAAGTTCACGGAAACGGGGGGCGTGACGGTCGTCGTGTCAGGGGACGGAAACCGACATGAGGCCGCGGTTGCGGTGAGCGACACGGGTCCCGGGATCCGGGAGGCCGATCAGGAGCGGGTCTTCCGCGAGTTCGAGCAGCTCGACTCTGGCACGGCACGGACTCAGGAAGGGACGGGTCTTGGCCTGAGTCTGAGCCGGAGGCTGGCGCGCATGATGGGGGGTGACGTGGTCGTCGAGAGCCGGTTCGGCGCCGGGTCGACGTTTACGTTCCTCCTGCCGGTGAAGGAGGCGTGAGATGACGGGCAAGCGGATCCTGGTGGTCGAAGACAACCCGGACAACATGGCGCTTGTGCGCACGCTGCTCAAACCGCTCGGGGTCAGCCTCACGGAGGTGAAGGATGGACCGAGCGCGCTCCGGATCGCCCAGAACGCCCGGTTCGACCTGGTCCTTCTCGACATTCAGATCCCGGTGATGGACGGCTACGCGGTGGTTCGGGCGCTCCGAAGGCTCGAACACTTCGCGCAGACACCGATCGTGGCGGTGACGTCATACGCGATGACCGGCGATCGCGACAAGGCGATCGCCGCAGGGTGCACGGGATACATCGAGAAGCCGCTGAACCCGGACACGTTCGTCGAGAAGATTGGGCGGATCTTGCGGATGTAGCGCTGAGGAGGTCAGGCCATGCGCGTCTTGGTCGTTGACGACAACGAGGACAACCTGAAGTTCCTCGACCTTATTCTGCGAAGCGCGGGCTACCAGGTGCACGCGGCGAGAAACGGGCAGGAGGCCCTTGAAATCGCCCGGCACACCCCGCCGGACATCGCCGTCTCCGACATCCTGATGCCGGTTATGGACGGCTTCATGCTCTGTCGAACCTGGCACGCAGACCCGGTACTGCGATCGATTCCGTATATCTTCTATACCGCGACGTACACC
>JAKALX010000285.1 GCA_021823905.1 Chloroflexota bacterium
CGGTAGTCATGCGCTGCAACTGCGGTAGTTGCCGCTCCCAGTCACGCTCGGTAAGCTTGGTCGCCACGGCGGAGTAGCTCAGTGGTAGAGCAGGGGACTCATAAGTCACTTCTTCGATCCGCTGTGCTTTCCCGAGTGGGAACCAAGCACGAATCTGGTGACTTATAGGCTCTATCGGCGGTCGGGCCTTGAACACATAACTTCGATAGAGCGCATACCTGATTCGTCAGATCGAGTAGTTGCGGTACGAGCCTGTTCCGTAGTCGTAGAGGCTGATGCTCGTCCCGGAGACCGTGCCGGAGAAGTGGCATGAGCTGCCGTAGTCGTAGCCCTCGAACTGCTTGCCTCTGACCTTCAGTGAGACGTGGTGACCGTGGCCGTAATGGTAGAGGCTGAGGTCGTTCGAGCTGCCCGATCCACCGAAATGCGATCCCGCCTCGTAGTCGTAGACGTTGACGGTCGACGAGCTCACGTTGCCGCTGATGGAGTGGTATCCGCCCCGACCGTAGTCGTAGATCGAGCTAGCGTTCTTGCCGGTGATCAGGCGGGCAGCCACGAATGCGACAAGGGAAGCAACGTCATCCTTCATCTCTCTGCCTCCGGTTGATCCTCGCCCCTCCGCTTCGTGTCTTCGTGCGGATTGGCACGGTCCGCCCGTTCACATGTAGGCAAGGGAAGACGATCACGCTGGCGGTTCGTCCAGGGCGATGGCGCGGAGAGCCCATCAGCCGTGCCAGCCGTCAAGCCGCCGGGCGGAGCTTGTTCGTCAGCATCTCCTCGAGACGATCGACGATCGGCGTAAGGGCAAGATAGCGCTCCTCGAGCTCCTTCCAAACCGCCCGGAGATCCTTGTCCTCGATCATGTTGCTTCGGATTCCGTACTCGATGGCCGCTAGCACACCACCCTCCCACTCGACCTTTGTGGCGAGGCGATCGCGGTTCATTGGCTCTCGGGACTTCATCCATTCGTCCTCGTGCATGCCCGCATCATCGTCGTGCCCTGTGTCAGCTCTGGTGTCACGGCCAAAACCCCTTCCCGGCTCTCTGGACGCGCGCGTGGACTGGTGGTCGCACGGTAATCTCAAAGTCGGCGTCCGTTAGGAGAGGGGGAACGCCATACATGACCACCGATGATCCAACCTGGCCGACCCTTGCTATCCATCTTCTTCGCGCGGATTGCCAAGCGTTCGAGGATGCACTGAGGCGGTCCGAGGATTTGGTCCGAGTTCCGATTCGGGCTGGGAGTTCGGTAGATGGCGAGCTCTTCTTACTGCCCGAATCCGAGGACGAACCATCGTGGCTTGAACCACTTGTCGTTCTTGTCGGGGACCTGCCTCGAGTGAGAACCACCAACCCTGGTGCCATCTTGATGTTCCGCGCTGAGGATCGCCTTTTCGCCGCGACGTTCGGCAGAGGTCATCTGAGGCTGCGGCGGGAGCGCTTGGTTGACGACTTCGGGCTGAAGATCGCCGCGAACAGAGTCGACCCTGAGCGCCTCGTGAGCCTCGACTCGCGCGCCGTCGAGCAGACGGTGTTTCAGATGCGCCGTCAGGCATCTCGCGGCTCGGGCGCAGGAGCGATGGGGCTTGAGACGACGCGCGAAACCATCAGTGCGCTGACGGGGCGACCGAGGGATGCCAACTTCGCGGACCGCGTGACAGGACGCGAGGCCGTTCTGATCACACGCGACGTGGGGCCGGAGGAGCTACCTGCGCTAGCGGCAATCCTCCTAGAGGCATACGGGTCACGAGATTACGAGCAGAGCTTCAGCGCGATCGATCAACGGCGGCGGATCGAGGATCCCACGAGGATCGCGGACCTCGACCAGGCCCTTGTTACCGCGCTTGCTGCGCCGGAGCGTGGGGGCGCCTATCTCGCGCCTCCGGAGGTGCTTGACTGGTCGAACGTCTCAGGCTTCAGGTTCACCGGCGACCCGCGAGGGATCCGCCGGGCCGAGCCGACTATCCGGGACTACGCCCTTCTCCGCGGCGGCACCATCACTCTGGAGGGGCTTCTCAGCGATCACCTCTCAGCGGTAGCTCGTGACACCGAACGCGCCGCGACCTCATGGCCAATCCACCGCTGTCTGATCTGGGAGCGACGCGAGGAGGATGGCGCCTACGTCCTCGCCGACGGGCATTGGTGGCGCATAGATCCGGGCTTTATCGCACAGATTGACCGAGTGGTCGGGTCGATCACGGAGTCCGATGTCACGTTGGTTCCGTATCGGCCCGCTGTTGATGCCGACGAGGCTGCATACAACGTCCGCGCCGCCGCGGCTGTCGAGGGTGCAGCGGCGCTCGACGCTCAGCTTGCTCGAGCAATCGGCGAACGTGGGCCTATCGAGCTCTGCGACATCGCCGGACCCGGAAGGCGACTGGTCCACGTGAAGCGTGGGCTACGGGCCGAGCGCTTGAGCCACCTATTTGCGCAGAGTGTCGGCTCCGCGGAAGCGCTTCGCCACCTCCCTGAGGTCCGTCGGCAGCTCAAGGATCTTCTGGAGCCAGCCCTTCCCGATCTGGCAGGCCAGGTTCCGGTCGAGGATGGCATGGAGGCGAGCGCGTGGGAGGTCGTGATCGCGATCATCACCGACCAGCCAGAACGCGTTCCCAAAAAGTTGCCGTTCTTCAGCCGCGCGCATCTGGCACGAACGATCACCACGCTCAAGCGACTGGACTACAAGGTGGCTTACCGAGCCGTGGACATCGACAGGACCTGACTCGGGCACAGCGTCGGCCGCCACCCGAGTCGATACAGTGTCGTCAGTGGGTCGTAGGAGGATGAGGGTTGGCCGTCGCTAACAGGATCAACAACCACGCCGGCCTGATTTGGGCGGTTGCCGACCTCCTGCGGGGTGACTACAAGCAGTCCGAGTATGGGCGGGTGATCCTGCCGCTCGTCGTCCTGCGGCGCCTCGACTGTGTCCTCGAGCCGACCAAGGCTCAGGTCCTTGTCCGGCTCGAGCAGCTCCGAGGGAAGCTTGAGAACGTCGGCCCGGTTCTCCAGCCGATCACCGGGATCGACGTGTACAACACGAGCCAGCTGACGCTCAAGCGGGTCCTCGCCGACCCGAACCAGGTCGCCGGCAACCTCCGTGCCTGGATCGCCGCCTTCGATCCCGAGACCCGCGACGTCGTCGAGAAGTTCGACTTCGACGCCCAGATCGGCCGGCTTGATCGGGCTGGACTCCTGTATCTCGTCCTCGCCCGGGTCACGGAGGTCGACCTTCACCCCGACACGGTGAGCAACGTCGAGATGGGCTACCTGTACGAGGAGCTCATCCGCCGCTTCTCCGAGCTCAGCAACGAGACCGCCGGCGAGCACTTCACGCCGCGCGAGGTCATCCGCCTCATGGTCGACCTCCTGTTCATCGAGGACGACGAGGCGCTCCGGACGCCGGGCATCGTGCGGACGCTGCTTGACCCGGCCTGCGGCACGGGCGGGATGCTGTCGGTCGCCCAGGAGTACCTGCGTGAGCTCAACCCCCGGGCGACGCTCCGCGCCTACGGCCAGGAGCTCAACGCCGAGACGTACGCGATCTGCCGCAGCGACATGATGCTCAAGGGCCAACCGGCCTCGAACATCCGCCTCGGCAACAGCTTCAGCGAGGACGCCTTCAAGGGTCAGCGCTACGACTACCTGCTCGCCAATCCGCCGTTCGGTGTCGAGTGGAAAAAGGTCGAGCGCGTCATCCGCGACGAGCACGAACAGCACGGGTTCGCCGGACGGTTCGGCGCTGGCCTGCCGCGGATCAACGATGGCAGCTTCCTGTTCGTCCAGGACATGATCAGCAAGCTCAAGCGGCCCGAGGAGGGTGGTGGCCGGCTCGCGATCGTGTTCAACGGCTCGCCGCTGTTCACCGGCGGGGCGGGCTCGGGCGAGAGCGAGATCCGGCGCTGGATCATCGAGAACGACTGGCTCGAAGGGATCGTCGCCCTGCCCGACCAGCTTTTCTACAACACCGGCATCAGCACGTACTTCTGGATCGTCACCAACCGCAAGCGACCTGAGCGGCGCGGCAAGGTCCAGCTGGTCGACGCGCGCGGGCTGTCCGTCAAGATGCGCAAGAGCCTCGGCGAGAAGCGCAAGGAGCTGAGCGCCGAGCAGATCGCCGAGATCACCCGCCTATATGGCGCGTTCGAGGAGAACAGCCGGGTCAAGATCTTGCCCAACGAGAGCTTCGGCTACCAGCGGATCACCGTCGAGCGCCCGCTCCGGCTGCGCTACAAGGTCAACGACGCCACCCTGGAGATAATCGAGGCGTCAGCCGGGTGGCAGAAGCTGACCGAGCCCGAACGTGCAGCCATCGTCAATCGACTGGCGGCGCTCAACGGCAACTCGACGGCGGATCGCGCCGTCCTGGCGCGTCAACTGGGTCCGCTGCCGAAGGCGATCGAGAAGGCGACCTGGGACGCGCTCGCCCTCCGCGATCCCGAGGCGCCCGTCGTCACTGACTCCAAGGGCCGGCCGGAGGCAGACCCCGAGCTCCGTGAGAATGAGAACGTGCCGCTACCCGGCACGGTTGACGGCTTCGACGAGGACCCGTCTGTCCGACTGGCCTCGGCTCCGTACCGCGTGGCGGTAGACGCATACATCGCGGCCGACGTCTTGCCGTACGTGCCGGACGCCTGGGCCGACTACTCGAAGACCAAGATCGGCTACGAGATTCCGCTCACGCGCCACTTCTATCGCTACACGCCCCCGCGCCCGCTCGAGGAGATCGACGCCGAAATCCGGGCATTGGAGAACGAGATCCAGCGACTGTTGCGCGAGGTAGTCGCGTGACGGCTGGCTGGCCAGTTCGCCCACTCCGCGCCATCGCAGACGTGTCGCTGGGCCGGCAGCGATCGCCCGATCGCGCGGAAGGGCCGCACATGGTGCCCTACTTGCGCGCAGCCAACGTCAAAGATGGCTTCCTGGATCTCAGCGACGTGAAGTCCATGGACTTCGACCCGTCCGAGCAGAGCATCTTTGGATTGCGGCCCGGCGATGTCCTCGTCACTGAAGGGGCGGGAAGTCTGGCGGCCGTTGGAGCATCTGCTGTGTTCGGCGGCGAGATCGAGGGAGTGGTGTGCTTCCAGAACACGCTCTTGCGGCTTCGACCCAGAACTGGGACCGACGCGCGCTACCTGATGTGGTGGGCGCGCCACGCCTACGGCTCAGGGCTCTTAGCTTCGATAGTAGTGTCCCGGGACGTGGTGTAACTCGAGGCCCTTGACGGCGAGGGCCATCGCGTGGTCTTCCAGCAGATGTCTGACGTCAGCTTGGAGGACCAGCACGATGGCAACGGACAGGATCGCAC
>JAKALX010000286.1 GCA_021823905.1 Chloroflexota bacterium
CGGGCGGGTTTGGAGCCAACGGACGCGCCTGCGGTAATGGAAGACGGCGGCGGGAAAGGTGAACGACTGCCACGACAGTCCTTCGCGTCCGAGCGGAGTACAAACAGACACCGAGACGCGGCTGTGCCAGGGGCCCTGCGAGGGGGTAGACACACGATCCATGATACGTGCATGAACGCCGACAGTACGGATGCGGCCCGGCTCCGTTCGCTCATCCATAACAGCTTCGACCTGATGACGATCTCGGACGCCGAGGGGAACCTGCTCTACCTGACGCCCAGTGCCGAGCGGATACTCGGCTACGTTCCCGACGAGGTGCTCGGCCAGAACATTCTCTCGTTCGTGCACCCGGACGATGTCGAACGAGTCGCCGCGGCTTTCGCCCACGCCCTCAACACTCCAGGGACGCTGGCCGCAACGGTGCTCCGCGCGCGCCATCGCGACGGCTCGTGGCGGGTCCTCGAGGCCGCGTCGAACAACCTGCTCGACGATCCGTCGGTCGGCGGCATCGTGCACAACATGCACGACATCACCGCCCGTTACGAAGCGGAAGCGGCCGTCCGGCGAAGCGAGCAAAAACTGCGAGCGTACGTGGACAAGGCAACCGACCTGATCTGGACGATTGACGCCCAGGGCCGCATGACATCCGTCAACGACCGCGTGTGTGAGACGCTGGGCTACACCGCGGAGGAGTTGGTCGGGCGGCCGGCCCTCGATCTCGTCGTGCCCGGCCAGGCGCCGGCGCTGGCAGCGTTCCTCGCGGACATCGTCCAGGGTGGAACGATCGACCAGGCCGAGGCGGAAGTTCTCACCAAGAGCGGCGGCCGCATCTGGTTGGAGATTCGCGGCCGCAGCTTTCGCGATGGAGACACGCTCATCGAGATCTTCCAGATCGCGCGCGACATCACGGACCGCAAGAGGGCCGAGGAGGCGCTGCGAGCGAGCGAGGCGCTCTACCGTTCGATCCTGAACTCGTCTCCTGACGCGGTCGCGATCACCGACATGGAGGCCCGAATCCGCATGTATTCGCCGGTCGCGCTCACCATCTTCGGGTTCGAATCGTCCGAGGATCTTGCCGGCCGGCTCATCACGGAATTCATCGTTCCGGAGGACCGCGAGCTGGCCTTCGCGAACATCAGCAGGATGGCCGCGCGGAGCGCCGACCGATCGCAACGGAGCCCGGACGAATACCGGGCAGTCCGCGCCGACGGAAGCGTCTTCCCGGTGGAGGTGATGGGCGAGTTCGTCCGCGACGCGACCGGCCAGCCAACCGGGATGGTGTTCGACGTGCGCGACATCACCGAGCGCAAGGAAGCGGAGGCCGAGCGAGACCGCCTGGAGGCACGGCTGGTCCAATCCCAGAAGCTGGAGGCCGTGGGCCAGCTCGCGGGTGGAGTCGCGCACGACTTCAACAACATGCTCGGCGTAATCCTGACCTCGGCCGAACTGGCGATGATGTCGCTCGACGCTTCCTCGCCGGCGCGCGCGGACATCGCCGAAATCCGCAACGCCGCCGAGCGTTCGGCGGCGCTCACGCGGCAACTACTCGCATTCGCCCGCAGGCAGGTAATCGCGCCGAAACGACTCGACCTGAACGACACGGCGGCGCGGACGCTGTACATGCTGGAGCGGCTCATCGGCGAAGACACACACCTGGTCTGGAGCCCAAGCGCCGAGCCGTGCCCGGTGTACATGGATCCTGGCCAGGTCGACCAGATCCTGGCGAACCTGGTGGTCAACGCGCGGGATGCTATCGCGAGCGGCGGCACGGTCACCGTTGCCACGGCGCTCGCCGAGCTCGGAGAAACGCCGGGCGCGCCGGCTTCCAGCACGAGCCTGCCCGGCAGGTACGTGGTCTTGTCCGTCACGGACGACGGGTGCGGGATGAACGAGGAGACACGCACACGGATCTTCGAACCGTTCTTTACGACGAAGCCGATTGGACAGGGAACCGGTCTCGGCCTCGCCACCGTCTACGGGATCGCCCAGCAGAACCGCGGGTTCGTGGAAGCGGACAGCGCAACCGGCATAGGGACAACGATCCGCGTCTATCTGCCGCGCTGGGAGGTGCTCGCGCAGGACACCGACCGCTCTGCGGTCGCGGCGGTCTCACCGAGCGGAACCGAGACAATCCTGCTGGTGGAAGACGAGATCCCGCTCCTTCGGTTGGTCACGAGGATGTTGGAGGGGTTGGGGTACTCGGTGCTGGCGAGCGGCTCTCCCGTGGAGGCGCTCGAAGTCGCGGCAGGACACACCGGCAAGATCGACCTGCTGGTGAGCGACCTGGTGATGCCGGGGATGAACGGGATTGAGCTCCGCAAACAGCTCAGCGCCATACGCCCCGCTCTCAAGTGCCTGTTCGTTTCGGGCTATCCGGCGACCGTGCTTGCGGAAAACGGCATGGCGGCGGAGCACGTCGATCTGTTGGAGAAGCCGTTCACACGGGAAGCGCTCGCCGCCAGGGTGCGCGACGTGCTGGCGCGAGCCTGACCGCCGGCGCCGCTCTTCGCACCTTGCTCACACCACGAGCAGCCTCCCACACAAACGCCGATCCGGCTGACGCCCGCTGGCCGGGCGAACTGGCGCGTTGCGTGATCTACCGAGCGAGATCACGGCAGGGCATTCCGCCCGCGACCGGTTCGAGGTAGCGCCGGATGGCCAGTGCCGCCGCCGCGCCCTCGCCTGCTGCCGACGCGGCCTGTTTCGTGCTCCCGGCCCGCACGTCGCCCGCCGCGAAGAGCCCGGGCACGTTCGTCTGCATCCCGGCGTCCGTGATGATGAAGCCCTGACCGTCCGTCGCCACCTGGCCCTTCACCAGGCCGCTGTTCGGCGAGAGCCCGATAAAAACGAACACCGCGGCGGGTTGGAGCCTGGTAAGTTCGCCGCTCCCGATGTTCTTGATGGTGACCGCCTCGAGCTTCTTGCTGCCATGGAACTCGGCGACCGTTGAGCCAGTGATCAGGTCGATCCGGGGGTGGGCAAGGACTTTCTCCGCGACCACACGGCTCGCCGTGAGCGCCGGGTCCTGGGTGACGATGGTCACGTGGCTGACGAACTTCGTCAGGAACAGGCTTTCCTCGCCGGCCGAATTGCCTCCACCGACCACCACCACGTCGCGGTCGCGGTAAAACGCCGCGTCGCAGGTCGCGCAGAAGTGGACACCCGCCCCGATGAAGTCGTCCTCGCCGGGCGCCCCCAGGCGGCGATAGGTCGAACCGAGCGTCAGGAGGACCGCCCAGGCTCGATATTCGCGGCCGTCCTTCGTCCGCACCGCCCGGCACACCTCTTCGGTGCCAATGCTCGTTACCTCCTGGGCCGCCAGGATCTCCACCCCGAAGCGAAGCGCCTGTGCCCGAAGCCGTTCGGCGAATTCAGCGCCGCTGACGCCTTCTGGGAACCCGGGGAAGTTGTCCAATTGCTCGGTCAGGCCGGCCTGTCCGCCCACGCCGCTCCGCTCGATGACGAGGGTCTCAATCCCTTCGCGCGCGGCATAGATGGCAGCCGTCAGCCCCGCCGGACCGCTCCCGACGACAATCAGGTCGTAGAACTTGCTCTTCGCCGCCGTCTGGATTCCCAGCTTGGCGGCAAGCTCAGCGTTGGACGGCTCGATGAGCAGCGAGCCGTCCGCGAACTCGATGGTTGGGATCACGTGCTTCCCGTCATTCGCCCGTTCGACGAACGCCATTCCGTCGGCGTCGCTTTCGATGTCGACGTAGCGATAGGGTATGCGTTGCTCTGCCAGGAATTTCTTCGTGCGCTTGCAGTCGCCGCACCAAACGGTGCCATACATCGTGATTCCCGCGTCCATCGAACAGGGCTCCTTCCGTGACCGGGCTCGCTCGCCTCGGCTATCGCGCCAGGGCAGCGGCTCGACGGGAACCATCGTTGCACAATATACCCCTATGGGGTACCCGTGACGGCCATAAGCGACCTCGCGGGCTGGCGCCGGCCACCCGAATGGAGGCAAGCGTCAGCGCGAAAGATAGGCGCGCAGCTGATGGGGAACGTTGGTGATGATTCCGTCGACGCCGGCCTCGATGAGCCGCGCCCAGTGGTGTTCCCGATCCGGCGTCCACGCCCAGACCGTGATCTGGCGCCGCTTCGCCCGGAGCACGAGCTCGGGCGTAATGCAGTGATGCTCGATCGATACCGCCTGGCCGTTGCGCTTGAGCAACGCGGCAAGGAGGCGGTCGACCTCCTCACCCTCGACAGGCGGACTGATAATGGCGGCGGAGATCCGCGGCTCGCTTCCGCGGGCACGCTCGACCATGTCGGGATTGAACGAGTGGATCGCCGTCCACGTGCGTGCCTCGTGCGAGGCGATGACCTCGAGCACGGCATCGACGAGGCGCTGATCGTACGCCGGCTCGCCCGGCGTGGCCTTGAGCTCGCACATCACGGTCATCCGGCCGTCGACAAGCTGGAGCACCTGGTCAAGCGTGGGCACCGGCTCCTCGTCGCCGGCGTCGGCGCTGAGCAGCGCGGCGAGCGGAAGTTCGCGCACCGGGCCGGTCAGGTTGGTGGTGCGGTCGGCGGTCTCGTCGTGCATGAGGACGGGTATGCCGTCGGCGCAGAGCTGGACGTCGATCTCCATTGCGTCGGCGCCGGCTGAAAGCGAAGCGCGAACCCCGGCGAGCGTGTTGGCGGGCGCTTCACCGCCGGCGGCAGCATGACCGATGACCAGTGGACGAGACATGGTGGCAAGCTTATGCACCGAATGCGATCGGCGCCAGCCGATTGATTTGAGGGCAGCCAGCGCCGCGGAAACGACGATTTCGGCGCCACCCTCCCGGGAATAGGTGCAACCAATGATGCACGGACTTGCATCGATGGTTTACATTGTCCTCGTAGGCGCATCCAATTCGTCGCCTTCGCGCGAACCCCTTCAGCGCGAAAGGCGTTGGCATGGCCTGATATGGGAGGCAACATGAGAGAACGACTGAGCAAGAAACAACCGGCGGGAATGTGCGCGATCCGTGGCAGGATCCGGCTTCCGGCGATATCCGTCGGATTGCTGGCGATGTCCGCCGCATTCCTTCTCGCTTACGTCGCCGGCGCGCCACGAAGTGCCGAAGCAGCCCCGCCAGAACCGTGTTCGACAAGTGTTGCCGGGGCGGCAGTCGAGCCGCTGCTTTCGCACGATCCGACGGTTTCCGTCACACCGAACAGGGGTCCCTCGGGAACCTCCGCCACGCTGCACGCGTGGAATTTCCTTCCTGGACAGTCGGTGAACGCGATCTTCCGCGTGACCGGCGATCCCGTTGTGGCAACCGGAACAGTCGATTCGCAGGGCGAGGCCTAC
>JAKALX010000287.1 GCA_021823905.1 Chloroflexota bacterium
TCTATAACTACCTGTTCCGCAACCTGCTCGCGATCGCGCCGGAGCGGGGGATCATCTATGACCTCGCTCAGAGTCACGAGATCCAGGCGGACAAGACGACGATTGTCTTCAAGCTGCGCCCGGACGTGAAGATCACGCCGAACAGCCAGAACATCCCGGAGCGGGCGCTGGACTCAGGCGACGTCCTCGCGAGTTGGCAGCGCATCGCGAACCCGAAGTCGGGTTCCAACGCGTTCTTCTTCACGAACAACTGGGTCGACAAGATGGACGCGCCCGACGCTCAGACCTTCCGGATGATGCTGAAGTCGCCGTACGCCTGGGCGGAGGCGACGATTGGCAACAACCTCTATGGCGCGATCGTCCCGAAGGAGGAGCTGGCGAGCGCGGACCTGAAGACGAAGCCGGTGGGGGCCGGCCCCTTCAAGCTGTCGGAGCTCGTCGAAGGCGACCACGCGAAGATGGATCGCAACCCGAACTACTACAAGAAGGGCCAGCCGTACCTCGACAGCCTCATCATCCGCGCCTTCGCGGATCAGACGACGTGGCTGACGGCGTTCACCTCGAGCCAGGTGGACTACTACGTCGCGACAAATCCCGACGAAGCCAAGCAGGTGCAGGGTAGTGTTAGCGGCAGCCAGTACAGCCACGAGCTCGGGACAGGCTTCCTTTCATTCTGGATGAACACGAAGAACCCGCCCTGGAACGACCCGCGCGTTCGCCACGCGGTGAACCTCGCGACGAATCGGGACGAGTATGTTCAGCTCATCGGACACGGCGCCGGCGAGCCCATGGGACCGCTCAGTCCCGTGTTTGGCAAATACGCGCTCACAAAGGAAGAGCTGAAGGCGGCGCAGCCGTTCAACGCGGCGGACGCCAAGAAGCTGTTTGAAGCCGCGGGGGTGAAGGAGATCACCTTCGCGCATCCCACCAGCAGCAACGTGGGCGACTACGTGAACATTTTCGTGCGCCAGATGCAGGCTGCTGGCGTCACCGCGAAGCCGCAGCCTCTGGATGCGGGCACGTGGGTGGCAGGGTATTTTGCGAGCAAACTGACGGCGAGCCTTTCGCTCAATCAGAGCTACCAGAACCCGGACGTGCCGATGCAATGGCATTACACGGGCGGTATCACCGGAAACGGCCACTACGACACCGGGTTTTCGGATCCCGAGGTGGACGCGGCCGTCAAGAAGGCGGCCGGGACGCTCGACGAGAACCAGCGCATCACCGCCTACAAGGATCTGCAAAAGCTCATCCTGAGCAAGTCGCCGGCGTTCATCAACTTCTTCGCGATCTACTCGGAGCTAATGTTCGGGCCGTCGGTGCGCGGTTGGCAGAAGAACGTGGGTTCGCTCCAGTACGCGTACGAAGAGGGCTTCTGGAAGGCCTGATGCCTCGCAGCCTGGCGGGCGAGCTCTGATTCTTTCGGTGGCTCGCCCGCCAAACGGAGCGAGGAGGCTCCAGCCCGATGACCCGTTACATCGTTCGCCGGCTGGCGATGACCGTGCTAATCCTCTGGTTCATCTCGGTGCTCGTCTTTGTCTTGATGCGAGTCGGGCCGGGTGACCCGGCTCTGCTGCAGCAAGGGATCAACGCGACGCCCGAGAAGGTCGCGCAGGTGCACAAGGAGATGGGCCTCGACAATCCGTACCCGGTCCAGTACGCGGATTGGCTAAGAGGCGTCGTGACCTTCGACCTGGGCCGTTCGCCGCTCACGCAGACGAGCATCAGCAGCGAGTTCGCGAAGCGCTTTCCGATCAGCCTCCAACTGATGCTCATGACGTTGTTCTGGACGATTGTCGTCGGGATCCCGTTTGGAGTGATCTCGGCGGCGCGCCGGAACTCTCCCGCGGACTATAGCGTCAGACTTTTCGCAATCGTGGGGTTGTCCGTTCCGAGCTTCTGGGTAGCGACGCTGGTTCTCCTGGTTCCGGTGCGGATATGGGGATACGCGCCGCCGCTTAACGCGCAGGTCTCCTTCTTCGACGCGCCCTGGGACAACCTCCGTCAATTCGGTCCGCCGTCGTTGGTGCTGGCACTCGCGCCGATCGCCTCGGTGATGCGCCTCACGCGTTCGTCGCTCCTCGAGGTGCTGCGCTCCGACTATGTTCGCACCGCCAAAGCGAAAGGGTTGACGGAGCGGGTGGTCGTGATGCGGCACGCACTGAAGAACGCCCTGATCCCGGTGATCACGGTCATCGGTCTGCTCGCCGGGGGACTGCTTGGGGGAGCCGTGATCATTGAGCAGATCTTCAACCTGCGGGGGCTGGGGCAGTATGCCTACGCGTCGATCTTGCAGAAGGACTACAACGTCGCGCAGACACTCGTGCTCTTCACCGCCTCGGCCGCGGTCCTCCTCAACCTCGCAGTCGATCTCCTCTATGGCGTCTTTGATCCGAGGATCCGTTATGCCTGAGACGCGCAAAAGACCGGATTGGCGATGCGCCACGGGCGCCTGGGGGCCACGAAATGGCTGAGCAGGCCATCTTTCCGGGGATCTTCATGGAAGGCGCGGCGCGGCGCCCTCGCCGCGCGAAGCGCGCCTTTCGCACGCTTCGCGCCAACCCACTTGGCGCATTCGGCGCGCTCCTGATTCTGATGCTCGTCCTCGTGGGGCTTTTCGGTCCCGTGGTGGCGCCTCACGGTGTCAACGAGTTCGCCGGCAAGCCGTCTCAGGGCCCTTCGATGGACTTTCCCTTCGGGACGGACAAGTTCGGGCAGGACATCTTCAGCCGCGTCATCAATGGGGCGCGGATATCGCTCCAGGTCGGTTTTGTCGCCGTCGCCTGCGGCACGATCGTGGGAGTCGTCATCGGCACGTGGTCCGGGTTCAAGGGAGGGTGGGTCGATTCGATCACGCAGCGCGTTGTCGACACGGCCATAGCGTTCCCGCAACTGCTCTTCCTCCTGGTGATCGTTCGCCTGCTAGGGCCGTCGATGCGGAACGTCATCATCGTCATCGCCGTGCTGATCGTGCCGTCGGTGTCGCGCATCGTTCGCGGCGCGGCGCTCTCCGAGAAGGCGAACCTGTACATCGAGGCCGCGCGGGCCACCGGCGCCTCGGACACACGCATTCTCTTCCGGCACATCGTCCCAAACGTGATGCCCGTGGCCATCGTGGTCGCCACGACGCTCCTTGGCGGCGCGATCCTGGCCGAGGCGTCGCTTAGCTTTCTGGGGCTTGGGATTCCGCCTCCAAACCCGTCCTGGGGCGCCGACATCAGCGTCGCCAGGAACTCATTCCCCATCAACGTGTCGGCGGCGCTCTTCCCTGGCCTGGCGATCAGCCTGACCGTGCTTGGTTTCAACCTGATGGGCGACGCCTTCCGCGACGTTTTCGACCCACGGCTACGAGGTCGGTAGGCCGGCGGCCGCCGGTCGAGACGGGCGGCGAGACGAACTCATGCCTGAGCTGCCCTTGTCCCCCCGGGCAGCTCGGGCATGATCCGCGGTCGCGTGGTGGCCACCGGCTGGGGGCGTTACCTGAGAAGCTCCATGTACTTCTGCTTCATCCAGTCGCCCTTCGCTCGGTATTCGCCCGGGGTTGAGAGTGCGCCCTTTCGGCCGCTGATCCTCGCGTAGGCGAGATTGAGCGCGGCGTGATGGTTGTCGCGGGTAGCTGAGCGCTTCGCGCGTTCGCGCGCGGCCCGGTTCGTCCACGTCCGGCAATACTCCACGGCTTCCTGAAGCTCCCCGGCGATGTCGATGACGAGGGCTTGCGGCGCCGCGTCCCGCGCTGCCGCTATAAGACGCGGCGCTTCGACGCCAAACATCGTCAGTTGCTGGCCATCGACGTATTGGCCCTCCTGGTTGAGGTGAACGTCGCCCGCTTCGACCACGTCGAGGATCTCCGGGCGGTCCGCGTCGGGTTCGTCGCAAGCCTCGTCTTCCCAGAGCTCTTCGGCGTCGAAGCCGGCGTCTTGCTCCCCAGCCGGCGCCACGGCGCGTTCGATGGAAGGAGGGGGAATTTCGCGCTCGAGGTGTTCGATGACCGCGCCCAAGCGGGGGTCGCGGCCGATAAAAACGTTCAGCAGGTTCTGCGCTTCCGGGAGGTTGTGGTTAAAGCGCAGGCCGCGTCCGAGCTGCTGGATAACCGGCCCGCGGCTGAACACCGCATCGAGCTTGAGCAAGACGCTGACCGTCGGCGCGTCGAACCCCTCGCTCGCCTTCTTCACCTGGATGAGAACGTCGTAGCGGCGCTCGTGGAAGTCGCGCATCCGGCGCTCGGTTTCGGCGTCGCTCATCTCGTTGCTGTGCACGACAACGCAGCGAAGCTCGGGGTGAAACCGTGCGAAGAGGCGCTGCAGGTGGTCGGCATGCCCGGTGGTCGCGGCGAAGACGAGGCCCTGGTGCTGGCCGGGCGCAGCGCTGAGCTTGGTGAGAAGGGCGGCGGCGAACTCCCGAATCAACGGCTGGACATAATCTTCGTTCCAGCGCAACTGCTCGCGGACACAGCGCTGGTCGAAGTCCGGCAGCTCGGCCATCTCCGACGCCGTGAACTCGTAGACGCTGCCCTCGGACGACTGCAATTGGACCGCGTAGTCCTTCATCTGGAGGTTGAGGTGCTTGAGGATCCGGCGCTCTTTCCACGCCTGGCGCATCGAAACCATCACGAGGGGGTCGATGACCAGCCCGTCTTCGCCCTGGACGTACCGGGCGCCCGCGATCGCATCACGATCCAACCGAACTGGCGTGGCTGAAAGGAGCAGCGTCGAGCGCGCCGAGAGCGACGCGAGGGCGGCCGCCCAGGTTCCCCGCTCTCCAAGATGGTGCGCCTCGTCACAGACGACGTGGACGTTGCGCGCCTTGCAGAGCTCCTCGTAGACGCGCGGCGCCGCCGCTAGCTGCTGGTAGGTTGCGACAACGAAGTTCACCCGCGGCGTCATCATGCGATTCGGAGCGGCGTTCTCAGCCAGGATTTTGCCCACGGTGCGCGTGCTGCCGAGCAAGCGCAGAGCGTGCCCGACGCCGCCGTAGACCTGCGTTCGGAGCACGTCGGTGGGCGTGAGGTAGAGACAGGTGTCGGCGCCGGCGAGGCCACAGGCCACGTCGAACGAACCCACGCCGATCACAGTCTTGCCATAGCCGACGGGAACCACCACGAGCTCGTGGCGCGAGCCTTGCCGGAGAGCTTCGGCCCAGCGGCGCAGGGCATCAGCCTGTCCGGGGCGGAGTTTGGGTCTCGGAGGAGTGCTTGCGGTGCTGCTCATCGGCTTGAACGGATAAGCAGATTAGCCTGCAAACCGAACAATGTCAGCCCGAGCTGGTCGTCACTTTACGATGGTTGACATGCCAGGGC
>JAKALX010000288.1 GCA_021823905.1 Chloroflexota bacterium
GGTCGCGGGAGCTCACGTCGGGGGGCTTGGGGCTGATCCAGCCGTTGCCCAGGTAGGCGCTCGCGAAGTAGAGCCGCGAGCCGCACATATGCCCGATGAGCTTGTTGATGCTCCAGGCCTTCTCGCCCTCCCCGGTGGCGGGAGTCCAGCCGTCGGCTTCGGGCGGGAGCGCGCCGGCGTCGCGCATCGCTCGCCTGTTGGCGCCTTCGAAGTAGCGCAGAAACGCGTCGATCGACGTGAACATGCTCGCCTCCGGGCGGGAAGCGTATCAGAACCATGGAGATCGTGGCGTTGGTGCCCCAGGGGCCGGTTGTGGTTCAATCCGCCCATGTTCTCGTCGGTCCTGGTCGCGAACCGTGGTGAAATCGCCGTCCGCATCGTGAAAACGTTGCGGCGGATGGGGATTCGCTCCGTCGTCGCGTGCTCGATCCCGGACCGCCGGAGCCTGGCGGTCCGGATGGCGGACGCTCACGTCCTCCTGGAGGGCTACAGCGCCGCGGAGACCTACCTGGACATGGACGCGGTGATCGCCGCGGCGCTTGAGTCGGGCTGCGAGGCTATCCATCCGGGCTATGGGTTCCTCAGCGAGCGACCCGAGTTCGCTCGCCGATGCCGCGACGCGGGTCTGGTGTTTGTTGGGCCGCCGGCCGAGGTCCTGGCCGGTTTGGGCGACAAGGCCGAAGCCCGCCGGCTCGCGGTTGCGAACGGCGTTCCGGTCGTGCCCGGCTGGGACGGGGAAGACGACGAGGCGACGCTGGCTCGCGAAGCGGAACGCCTCGGGTATCCCCTGATGATCAAGGCCCGCGGCGGCGGCGGCGGTCGCGGGATGCGCGCGATCCTTGGGCCGGGCGAACTTCAGGATGCGATCCAGAGCGCCCGCCGCGAGGCCCAGGCCGCGTTCGGCGATCCGGGCCTGTTGCTGGAGATGCTGGTTACCAGGGCGCACCACGTCGAAGTGCAGATCCTCGCGGACGCGCACGGCAACGTGATTCACCTTGGCGAGCGCGACTGCTCGGTCCAGCGGCGCCACCAGAAACTGATCGAGGAGACCCCGAGCCCCGCCGTCGACGACGCTCTGCGCCAGTCGCTCACCGCCGCCGCTATCCGCTTTGCCCGCGCCGTCGGCTACGTCAACGCGGGAACGTTCGAGTTCCTGGTGGGCGAGCCGGCCGAGGGCGGGCGTCGTCCGTTCTACTTCCTCGAGGTGAACCCACGCCTCCAGGTCGAGCACCCGGTGACCGAGATGGTGACTGGCCTCGATCTCGTCGAGCTGCAGCTTCGAATTGCGGCGGGCGACCTCCTTGCGCTCAGGCAGGACGAGGTTCGCTTCAGCGGGCACGCGATCGAGTTCCGGGTCAACGCGGAAGATCCCTGGGAGGACTTCCGTCCGAGCGCCGGCCGGATTCGCTCGATCGGCGTGGGGACAACCCGCTTCGACAGCGGCTTCGAGGATGGGGACGTCGTTCCAACCCAGTACGACTCCCTCCTTGCGAAGGCTATTGTCCACGGACCCGACCGGGCGGCGGCGCTCGCGATCGCCCGGCGTGATCTTCGCTACGGCCGGGTCGCCGGCGTGCAAACGAACATCCCCTTGCATCGGGCGGTCGTGTCGAGCGCGACGTTCACGGCAGGTGACGCGACCGTTGACTGGCTCGAGGCGGCGTTGCCGGCGCTGCTCGATGGGGCCGTCGCCCCGCCTGACGCATGGCTCGCGGCCGCCGTCGCGATGACGGTTGGGGACGAGACCGCGCCCGGGCGGCGAGCGTCGGGGCTTGCCGCCTGGATCGGCGCCGGAGGGCGGTCCGTCTGGCTCAGCGACGGCGGTCGTGAGCGAGAGGTTCGCCTCTGGCAGGCGGGTGCTGACGTTGGAGAAGCGTCCATCGATGGCGTGAGAGTTTCGTATCGCGTGATCGACGACGGCGCGGCGCGCGTGGTTGTGCACCTCGGCGAAGCCGCCCACGTGCTCAGGGTCGATCGCTCGGAGGAGACGCAGCACGAGTTCCATGTCCACGAGCTGGCGGAGCGCACCGACGGCGGCTGGGTATTCCGGCTCGCGCCACCGCCGTCGCTTCCCCGCCGGGCGCATGTGAGCGCCGGCGCGGCGACGGCCATCCTCGCGCCGCTCGCCGGGACCGTCGCCGCCATGCGAGTGGCGGAGGGTGACGAAGTCGAAGCGGGCCAACTTGTGGCGGTCCTGGAAGCGATGAAGATGGAGCACCGGATCACGGCGCCGTCCGCCGGCCGGGTCGCTTCGGTCGTCGCCCGCGTGCGCGACGTCGTGCGGGAGGGCGACGTGCTCGTGGAGCTGGCATAAGCGCGACACCGATATGCGCTGCCTATCCTCTTACCCGGCTGCCGGTAGACTGCAAACTACCGATGACCGTGAGCCGTGCTGCCGCCGCATCTGCCCGGGCGGGGCGAAGACCTGCCGTTCGCATCAGCTACGCGTCGTTCGAATCGCGCGTCGCCGCGGCGGCGCTCGACATGCTGGTACTGTTCATCATCGCCGCGCTGCTGTTCATTGCGGGCTCGCTGGTCGTCCTCATCTCGTCGAACTTCGAAAAGGTCGATCCTTCGACCACAGCAATCAACTTCTTCTGGGCGTGCGCGGGCGCGATCGCTCCCGCGTTCCTGCTCTACTTCTTCATCGGGCTCGCCTGGAAGGGCCAGACCGTCGGCGCGGCCGTCATGCAGATCATGGTCATTCGTGGCGACGGCCGCCCGCTCGGGATTCTCGGCTCGGTCGCTCGCGTGATCGGGCTGCTGGTCTACACCCTCATCGTGGCGGCGGGTGGTATCGCCGCTTTCGCTTTCCGCAATTCGACGCCTATCGCCGCGGCAAGCATCGGCGTGGCGTTCCTGCTCGCCGCGGGCGGCTTCATCGCCGCCGCGTTCGATTCGCATCGCCGAACCCTCCATGATCGCATCGCGGGTACGATCGTGGTGCGGATCGGCTGAGATTCCCCGCCGCATGTCGCCCTCCGATCGTCTTGTCGAATCGCACGACGACCAGCGCGAGCGGATTTACCTGTCGGCGACGGGTTCTCACGACGGCCGTCGCACGCTGCTCTCAGGGGCGCTCGCGCTGGTCGTCTTCCTCCTTCTGCTCGCGCTGAGCACCCGCCAGGTGACGGCGCCAGCGCAAGCCCGGCGACTGATCGAGTCGGGCATCGCGTCGACGACGGACATTGACCGTCTCATCGCCGAAAACCAGCCAACACTCGTCCAGCTCACGGAGTCCAGTCCGTCGAACGGCTTCGCCATTCCTGGCTATCCGCTCAACGTCTACCTCGCACGTAACGAGGTGAGCCTGCCTCCCGCGCAGTTGCGGGCGGTCATCCTCTCGCGCTCGTCGACCCTGGTGTACGAACAGGGGATCAGCGCGTTCGATCGGACCGGGAGCCAGTCGTTCAGCCGGTTCTCGTCGCAGGGGCTGCTCGACTTCCTGGCGGGCCAGGTGTCGGCTCGCGCGTACGACCGCGCCTCGTCCGCCGCGGTTGTGCTCACGATCGTTCTCGCGCTGGTTTCCGGCGCCGTGCTCGTGGCGAATGACGGTTGGAGCCGGCTGCGAGTGCTTGGAATCGCCGTGCTGGCGGGAGCGGCGCCGGTCGCGTTTCTCTCGGGCGTTGCCTGGCTGATTGCCGGTCGCGCCGGCGGGTCCGACCCGTACGTCCTCGATCTCCGGGATCTCGCTCGTGCCGTGCTCACGGTCCCGTTCCGCGACGCGCTCGTCGTTGCCATCGCGGGTCTGGTCCTCGTGCTCTCCGGCGCCGCGTTCGGCTACCTCGACCGCCGTGCCGCATCCGACGAGGCAGCAGCTCTGCCTGACCTCGTGGGCGCCGTCTCGCCGAGCCTGGACCCGCTGGCCGAAGAGTGAGCGCCGGGCCGGAGCAGGCTTGACGGGCAGTCCGGTTCGAGCGGGCACTCCTCGCATCTTGGGCGCCGCGCCGAACAGATCCGCCGGCCGTGCTTGATGAGGAGCATGTGGAAGCGGTAGTAGCCGGCGGGGTCGACAAGCGCTTCGAGGAGTTCGTGCGCCTGCTCGGCCGTAGCCGGCTGTGGGATCAGACCCAGGCGCTTCGCCACCCGCTCGACATGCGTGTCGACGGGCATAGCCGGGCGCCCGAGCGCGAAAAGCAGGACGCACGCAGCCGTCTTCGGCCCAACGCCCGGAAGCGATCGGAGCCAGGCGCGCGCCTCTTCGAGCGGAGCGTCCGCCAGGAAGTCGAGCTCGAAGCCGGGTGAGCGCTCGCGGACGGTGCGAAGGATCGCCTGGATCCGCGGCCCCTTTTGCTGCGCCAGCCCGCCACCCTTGATCGTCGCGACGAGTTCCTCCGGCGGCGCGTCGGCGATCGCGGACCATGACGGGTACCGGCGCATCAACTGCGTGAAGGCACGCCCGCTGTTCGTGTCCGCCGTGTTCTGCGAGAGTACCGTCAGCACCAGTTCGGCGACCGCGTCGCCGTGCGGAGCATGATGGGGCTCGCCGTAGAGCGGTGCGAGCCGGGCCATCACGGCCTCCGGTGAGAGCGGCATCAGGCCCCGAGCGCCCGAGGCGCAAGCCCCGTCGCGAAGGCTACACCGAGGGAGATAGGGCTGCCGTCAGGTTGGCTCATCGCTGCGATTGTACCGGCCGCTCGCGCCTGTCGCCCATCAGGCGCCTTGATCGCGCGTCGGCTACGATCGCGGGGATGACCAGAGAGGAGATCTTCCGGCTCACCGAGCTGACCTCGTGCGGCGGCTGAGCATCCAAGGCGGGGCCAGCGGCCCTGGCGCAGGTGCTGTCGCCACTCACCGGTCTGTTCGAGCAGGAACACAACGCGGCCCTTCTCATGGGCCTTGGCGTCGCCGACGACGCTGCCGTCTACCGCATCAGCGCGAAGACGGCCGTCGTGGCGACGCTCGACTTCTTCGCGCCCGTGGTCGACGACCCCTTCACCTATGGCGCGATCGCGGCGGCGAACGCGATGTCGGACGTCTACGCCATGGGCGGCGAGGTGGTCCTCGCGCTCAACATCGCTGCCTTCCCCGAAGACCTGCCCGTTGCGATTCAGACCGAGATCCTGCGCGGAGGCGCGACCAAGGTCGCCGAAGCCGGCGGTGTCATCGCCGGCGGTCACACGATCTGGGACAAGGAGCCGAAGTACGGGCTGAGTGTCCTCGGGCTCGTGCATCCCCGGCGCATCTTTTCCAAGGGCGGCCTTCGCGCCGGAGACATCCTCTACCTGACCAAGCCGCTGGGAACCGGGACGATCCTCTCGGCCGCCAAGGCTCGCGGCGAG
>JAKALX010000289.1 GCA_021823905.1 Chloroflexota bacterium
AGGAACACTCCTCCACATCTGCCACAAGGTGGTCCGTTCCAGAGGCCGCCCGCCAACCAGGGCCGCATCATCAGCGGCAGTACGTCCGTACTGATTAATGGGAAGCCAGCCGCTCGCAACGGCGATACCGCCATGACCTGCAACGACCCGGCCGACTTGCCGATCGGCAAGGTGGTCGCGGCAGGCAGCGTGCTCATCGGATGAGTGGGAACGATGGCTGACAACCCCCTTGTCGGTCGCGGTTGGTCGTTCCCCGTCACGGTCGCGGGCGACGGTGGTATCGCGCTCTCCGCCGACGAATCCGACATCGACGAGGCCATCACCATCATTGTCGGGACCAGCCCCGGTGAGCGCGCCATGCGCCCCGACTTCGGCTGCCGCATCCACGAACTTGTCTTCGCCCCGGCTACCGGAGAAACCCTGGGTCTGGCCGAGCGCCATGTGGAGGAAGCGTTGGGCTGGTGGGAACCGCGCATCGAGGTTCGCGACGTGTCGGCGACCGTCGACCCACTCGACCACGAGGCTGGCCGGCTCTTGATCACCGTCTCCTACCTGGTGCGCGCGACCAAAGACGAGCGTTCGCTGGTCTACCCCTTCTACCTGATCGAGAGGGAGCAGGGACGGTGATGAAGAACGGTACCTGGCCGCCTGGTTCGCCCGTTCACTCCGGACCACGCCGGAAGGGATGCGTCATCAATGCCACTGCCTGATCCGCAACTCGACGACCGCCACTTCCAGGACCTCGTGAACGAGGCCAAGTCCCTCATCCCGCGCTATTGCCCCGAGTGGACCGACCACAACGTCTCGGACCCCGGCGTCACCCTCATCGAGCTCTTCGCCTGGATGACCGATGTACTGCTCTATCGCCTGAACCGCGTACCCGAGAAGAACTACCTGCGCTTTATGGACCTGCTCGGGATACGCCTCAAAGATGCGGTACCCGCCGTCGCGCCGGTTACGCTCTGGCTGACGGCGCCGCAGCCAGGACCGATTACCATTCCACGCGGCACCGAGGTCGCGACCGTTCGCACGGGCGACCGGCCCGCCATTTCGTTCACCACCGACCAGGATCTCGTCATCTTCCCGCCTACCCTTCAGCAGTGCCTGTTCTCCTCCGACGACACGAACTATTCGGACCGCACAGCGTTGCTCGCCGAGGAAGGCGAATACTTCGACGCTTTCCAGGCAATGCCGCTCCCAGGAGATGCGCTGTACTTCGGGTTCGCCGAGAACCTCAGCAATCACATCGTGGCGCTGGCGATAAGCTGCATGGTCGAGGGCATCGGCGTCGATCCCAACGATCCACCGCTTTCCTGGGAAGCATGGTGCGGCGACGTGCTCGGCTGGACGCGAGCCCGGGTTGAGCGCGACGAGACCGGCGGCCTCAATCAGCAGGGGACTGTCTCGCTCCATCTGCCCGAAGGAATGGTCGCACGGGTGCTCCAACGGCAGCCGGCTCACTGGATCCGCCTTCGCGTCATCCAGGCGCGCCCACGCCAGCCAGCCTATTCCGCCTCCCCGAAGATCAACACGCTGATCGCGACCTCGACAGGTGGCACCGCCCGGGCCACTCACTCCTCGCTCGTCGCCGGGGAGATCCTGGGCAGAGCTGCCGGCATCCCGGGCGAGTCGTTCCAGCTCCAAAGCGCACCCGTGCTGCCAAGGCTCGAGGACGAGTTCGTCGAGGTCCAGGAGGAGAACGGTGACTGGACCGCCTGGCAGGAAGTCGAGTCGTTTCGCGATTCAACCGGCCGCGACCGGCACTACGTCCTCGATGGCGTGTCGGGGACAATCACGTTTGGGCCGGTGATCCGCCAGCCCGACGGCACCGAGCGGGCCTACGGCGCCACGCTCGCGAAAGGCCAGGCCCTGCGAATGGCGCGCTATCGCTTCGGCGGGGGCGTCGTTGGCAACGTCGGCGCCAACACGCTGACGGTGCTCAAATCCTCGATTCCATACGTGGCCCAGGTGGCGAACCGCCTGGCGGCTTCGGAAGGATTGGACCCCGAGTCGCTGGAGGCGGCGAAGATGCGAGCGCCGGCCGCCCTGCGTTCCCAGAACCGAGCGGTAACGCCGGGCGATTACGAGTTCCTGGCGCTCGAAGCATCGCGGAGCGTCGCCCGTGCCCGCTGCATCCAGGTTCGCGGCGACGCCAGCGGCAGCTCGGTCCCCCCGGGAACCGTCGAGCTGCTCATTGTGCCTCTCATACCCGAGGGCCATCCGCGCACTATCGACACGCTTCAGCCGCCGCCGGACCTCGTGGAAGAGGTGCGCCGATACCTCGACGAGCGCCGTCTCCTGGCCACGCAGCTCGTTGTGGATGGCGCCGCCTACATCGGTATCGTGGTCGAGGCGACCATCGTGGTCCAACGGCACCTGAACGCCGAACAGGTGCGAGCACGTGTCGGGGACCGGATCCGCGAGTATCTCGACCCCCTGGACGGCGGTCAGGACGGGACAGGCTGGCCATTCGGGCGCGACGTGTACCTGTCAGAGATGCAGTCCGTTGTCCAGGCTGTGCCGGGGGTCGAATACGCACAGGACGTCACCCTCTATCAGGTGGACATCCAGAACCAGCAGACACGGGCGGCCGGTCAGAGGATCGCCCTGGCCGAGGACGTGCTGCTGCTCCCGTTCGAGCCCGTAGTCACCGTGGTTCAGAGGGAGCGATGACAACCGAGGTACCACCGGAAGCCGAGACACGCGCCGCCACGCCGGCCGCACCGCAACCCCCGGCGCGCGGAGTCGCACCACCGGCGCAGCCTCCCAGCCCCCCGGAAAGCCTCGCCTTCGCTGAGCCAGGGCCTGCTGGCGGCTACCCGGCCATCCCCGGAGTGCCGGCCGACCGAAGCAGCTACCTCGATCACCTGCCGGGCATCTACCGCGACAACCAGTTCCTCGGCCGTTTCCTCTTGATCTTCGAATCGATCCTCGGCCCGATCGAACGCACCGTCGACAACATCTCGCAGTATTTCAACCCCGACCTGACGCCGCCGGAATGTGTCGCGTGGCTTGGCTCGTGGCTGGGGTTGGTGCTCGACGAGCGCTGGCCGGAAGAGCGCCGGCGCGGGCTCATCAGTTCGGCGGTCGAGCTCTTCCAGTGGCGCGGAACCCGGCGCGGCCTGAGCGAATTCGTGAGGCTCTACAGCGGCATCACGCCGGAGATCGTCGAACTCTCGTTGAGTGAGGTCAGCGCCGCGCCCGACCGTGCCTTCCGCTTCACCCTGCGCCTGCGCGTGCCTCCCGGAGTCGATCTCGACCGTGCGCTCATCGAGTCGATCATCGACCTCGAAAAGCCAGCTTTCGCTGCCTGCGCACTTGAGCTGACGCCGGCGGGCTGAAGTCCAGCCGCCGCTACTTCGGCACCAACCACCGGACGGTGCCGACGACCGGCCGTTCCGCCGCCCACCCCTCACCTGCCGCGTCACGAATGTGCCAGAAGAGGTACGTGCCGTCGTTCGAGGGGCCCGCGATGACACTCACCTCGGCGCCGTCGCACAGCCTTCGGAGCACGCCTTCGTTCGGGTTTGCCGCGTTGATCTCGGGTTTGTTGCGCACAGCCAGGCAGTTGCTGTTGCCAGTTCCACCAGGCGCCGAGTTCGCGACCACCGCCGTGATACCCGGCCTGAGACCGGTCGAAGGCGTGACCGGTCGCGCGGTTGACGTCGGTGAGGCGACAGCTGTGGGTGTTCCCGGCTGTCGTGTGACGGGGGGCACGGTCGTAGCCGGCTCAGCCGGACCGGCCGCCTTGCCGCCACCACAGAACGGCCAGCCGTCGCGGCATGTCTTCGTGTAACCAAACGCGCCTCCACCGAGGAGACCCCCGAGGAGCGCCAGCATGATCAGCCACTTCCAGGCTTCCAGCGTCGCGCGGCTGCGCAATTGGCCATCGGCCGTGTGCCGCTGAAGACCCGCCGTGGCCGGGCGCGCCTCGGCGTGAAACGGCTTCACCTCTTCCTTGCCAAACCATCGCCGGGACTTCGTGCGCACCCGGAGCCGGATCGACCGCTCCTCGCCGGGCTGGAGCTCGATCTGGTCTCGCTCGAACCGGTACTGCAGGCGGCCTTCGTCGTCCGTGCCGGCCAACGTGTATGCCGCCGGCGAGTTGCCGGTGTTCTGCGTCACCAGCTTAAAGTCCTTCTTCGCCCGAACCGGGTTCAGGGCCATCTGGAATCCGTCGAACGGCAGGACCGTTAGCCTGCCCAGCGCCCGCACCTCGACGCCCAATTCCCGCGATACGACCGCGACGGCGAAGGAATACTCCCTGGCGAGTGCCTCCGGACTGCGGGGCGGCTGGATGACGATGGTCACCTCGTCACGGGCGCCGGGCAGGAGCGGGAGATTGGAGCGGCTGATCCGCACCCAGCCCGGCGGGAGATCAGGCACGCTCAATGAGAATTCGTCGACAACGGCGCCGCGGTTCTGGAGGACCACCGTGGCGGTCGTAGGCGACCCAGCGGCCACCGGCGCCGCCGGCGACTTGACGGAGACGCTAATGGGCTGCGCCGCGCCCGGCGTAGCGCCCGGCTGTGCCGGGCCTGCGACCGGAGACACCTGCGGTGGGCCGCTGGACCAGACCGGAGCCGGCCCGGTCGCAGGGACAGCACCAGCCAGGGGAATCTCCGGAGCAGGCGCCGCCACGGCGCCGCCGAAGAAGCGTGCCTCGACGTCGCCGAACCGGATTGTCTGCCCTTCCTCCACCAGGCTCGGGCTGTGGAGAGGTATCCGCTGGCTTCCCACGAACGTCCCGGTCGCGGATCCAAGGTCTTCAACCATGAGACGGCCCGAGTCGATGGTGAGGCGCGCATGGCGCCGGGACACCGTGACATGGTCGATGACCACGCGGTTCCCTTCCGCTCGCCCGACAAACGCCGACGGCGTGTCGATCGGGTACTCCCGCACCTGGCCGTCGGGCGTCGTCACCCGCAGCGTCCCGTAGTCCATCTGCCTGCCTACACGTCCCCGTCTTGGTCTGGGATGATAGCGGCGGTCCACGGGCGCCGGCCTCGCGAACGAAGCGCGGCGGATGGCTGCGCCGCGATGAGGATAACAACGGTCAGCGGGGCTGGCGATAGCCTGGTCACATCAGTTGGTTGCCGGCGGGTCCAGTGCTGGAAGGGCGCCGGGCCTGGCAGGTTTCCCGAACCGCCTCGGCGGGATTTCGCTTTCCGGGAGCCTTGCGAGGGCAGCGGTTCAGGGCCATCATGCTGCCATCGTGAGCCGCGCCAGATCATTGCGACATGGACTCCGGGTGGGCCAGCGCAAGCCGGACCAGTCC
>JAKALX010000290.1 GCA_021823905.1 Chloroflexota bacterium
AGTGCCCTTGGGCGCGCGGTTGGCAGCGACGAACTGCAAGCGAAGGGGCAGGCCCAGGCATCAAAGGGGCAGGCTCAGTCGGCCGTCGGCGAACTGAAAGACGTCGCGGGTGACGTCAAGGACAAGATGGAGCGAGCCGTCAAGCGCTAGCCCCGCGCACGATCGAGCGCGGCGGCCCGAACGGACCGAAATCGTGGATCGCTCGTTGCTGCAACCCGAACCAGTTCAGGAAAAGGATCGGATGGAGGCCGTCTGCACGTCCTGCAGCCGACCGCGACTCCGCCGGCGCCGCGGAGAGAAGGATGAGTTGGCCGCCGTTCTGATCCTCAATACGCGCGTTGGGTTTCAAGCGATGACTCGGTCTTCTCTACCGGGTGGTCTGCTAGTTTCGGGCAGACACGGGGGTAGACGATCTCCACAGAGAAAGACTTGTGGTGCATGAGAATGGCACCGAAAAAGAGGATTCCATGGGACTGTTGACCTGGATTTTCGTTGGCCTTGTGGCCGGGCTCATCGCCGAACTAGTGGTCGGCGGCGGATTCGGAGGAATCGGGCTTAGCAGCCTCGTGATCACCATTCTCCTCGGAGTTGGCGGCGCGATCCTGGGCGGCTTTGTCAGCTCCTACATGGGCTGGGGGAACGTAACCGGCTTCAACGTTCGAAGCCTCGTTATCGCCACGCTCGGCGCCATCGCCGTGGTGGTCGTCTGGCACGCGGTCTCGAACCGGCAGGGTGGTCGTCGTGGGCTCATCTAGGTTCCGTGGCGGCACTCCGTCACAAGATCGAATTATTGGAGGAATTACCAGATGAGCAATGGAAGCATTGGACTCAGCCTTTTACTCATGGCTGTCGGCGGGATCCTCGCCTGGGCCGTGAACGCCACCGTATCCGGCATCGACCTCAAGGTCGTCGGCGCCATCCTCATGGTCGTTGGACTGATGGGACTGGTGCTCTCGCTGCTCTTCTGGGCGAGCTTCGCCCCGTTCGCGCGGCGCGACGACCGCGAACGCCACGACCCCATCTAGCATTCTCCCGGCCAGCGGGTCGCACCCGTGCATCGGGCGACGACTCCCGAAGAGATGGACGCCAGCGCGTCAGAGGTACCAATGGATAGCGGACACTCGGGATTAACGAGCACGCTCGCCCCCAAGCCAGGCGCGGCTTCCCGCCGTAAATGGTTGCCGACGGGCATCGTGCTCGCGCTTACCGCGTCTCTGCTCGCCTTTGGTCTCTTCAGCCAGACAGCGAATACCGCCAGCGCGGCATCGGCGCCGGTTGCGCAGTGCAACAACGACACCGCCAGCAATGTCGGCGGCCAGGGCATCGCCTGCACCGTCACAATCGACAACTACGTCACGAGCGCCGGCGCCGCCACGGCGCCTTCAACTGTAACGTTGAAAGTGTGCACCGGCGCGGCCGGGCCAATCGCGTCGGGGGCCGGGACGTGCACCACAACGACCTCGGCGCCGGCCGAGCCGGTTACGCTGGTCCAGCAGTGCGACGGCTCCGGCAACGGCGGCGGTGGCGTGGTGATATGCACGGTCACAGTCACTAACCATTTCAGCAGCAGTCCAACCGCGGCCATCACGGCCGCCACGGTCTATCAGTGCATTCCCCTCCCACCGGGTGGGAGCTGCAGCCCCGCGAACACCGCTGGTATCACTTCGGTCCCTGCCGCCACTGTCGGGCAATGCAACGGCTCAGGCGCCGGTGGAACGAGCGTTGGCTTCACCTGCACGGTTTTCGGAGCGTCCGGGATGACCACCACGCTGCCGGTGAACATCGACCAATGCAACGGCTCCGGCAACGGTGGCGGCGCGCTGGTGAGATGTACTGCGACCGTGACGAACCAGGTCGCACCACCCCCGACAGCTACGGCGACACCGCCGACAGCTACAGCCCCAGCGACCACGCCGACAGCTATAGCTACAGCCCCAGCGACCACGCCGACAGGGGCCGTGACCTCGACAGCGACGTCGACGCCGACCGGGGCCGCGACGGTTACCGCTACGGCGACCGCGCCATCGACGCCGGCCGCGACTTCCACAGCGACGGCGGCCGCGCCGTCGACCCCGACGCCGGTTGTCGCACCCCCTTCGGCGCCGCTTCCGCCGGCCACCGGGAACGCCGGCCTGGCCGGGAGCGGTGGAAGCTCGCCGGCGGTGCTCTGGATGCTGGGCGTCGCCGCCACGCTGGTTGCACTGGGGCTCGGGCTGGCCGGGCGCATGCTGGTCTCGCGCCGCCGCATTCGCTAGGAAGGGCCGAGGCACAACGCCGCTCGGATGGCTTCGGGCGCCCACCACATTGAGTTCACGTCATCACGCGACAAGTCGCGCACAGATCTGGACGCCAGAGGCGTCGGAGGTACCCAATGGAAAGCTGGATGGTAATCGCGATCGGTGCGGCCGTTCTTGCCGCTCTCATGTTGATAATCAGCCTGGTCATGCGGTCGAAGCGTCACGCGAGCGCAAAGCAAACGAGCCAGCTTCGCGAGGGCTTCGGCCCGGAGTACACCAAGGCCGTCGCCGATCAGGGCCGCTCAGGCGCCGAGGAAGACCTCCTCAAGCGCCAGCAGCGTGCCGACCTCTCCCCAAAGCGCACGCTCACGGCGATTGAAGCGGCTCGTTACAACGAGAGTTGGACGGCAACGCAGGCGCAATTCGTGGATAACCCGGGCGCGGCACTCATCGCGGCCGACCATCTGGTCGCCGAGGTCGTCGCGGCCCGCGGCTACCCGGCCGCCGAGTTCGAACAGGGCGCGAGCGCGCTATCTGTCGACCATCCGCGAGCGGTGCAGGAGTACCGAGCCGCGCACGAAGTGGTGCTGCGCAACCAGCACAACGCTCTCCCGACGGACGAACTACGTGCGGCGATGGTGCAATACCACGCGGTCTTTACCGAGCTGATGGATAGCGGCGTGGCCGCCGCTGCCCCGGCTGTGGCCCGATAGGGACGGACAAGAGCGAAGACGCCCAGAATCCGCTCGCACTGGCGCAGGACAATCCTCGCCGGTACGAGCGAGGCCGAAACGCCTGGAAAGGAACCCCAACCATGTGGCTACTGGTACTCCTCCTGCTAGTGTAGTGGAACCGAAGAGTCTTTGACGGCAGTGAGGGCGCTTTGGGCTCGGCCGACCTTGGCGAGGATAGCCTCGACGGTGGCCGTCCAGGTGTAGGGGCGGGGCTGGCGATTGCGTTCGGCGAGATAGCTGGTAATAGCCTCCTCCAAGGCTTTGACGCTGGTGAAGACGCCACGACGGATGGCTTTGTCGGTGAGTTCGGCGAAGAGTCGTTCGACGAGATTGAGCCACGAAGCCGATGTCGGCGTGAAATGAAGATGGACGCGAGGATGGGTCTTGAGCCAGGACTGGACGTGGGCATGCTTATGCGTGGCGTAGTTGTCGACAATGACCTCCAGGTCCAGTCCTCGCGGGCTCTGCCGGTCGAGTTGCTTCAGAAAGAGGAGGAACTCGTCATGGCGGTGCTGGTCCATGCATTCGGCGATGACCTCTCCCGTCGCGACATTGAGGGCGGCGAAGAGCGTCGTCGTGCCGTGCCGTTTGTAGTCGTGCGTCTTGGTCCCCGCTCGCCCCTTTTTCATGGGCAGTCCGGGCTGCGTCCGGTCCAGCGCCTGAATCTGACTCTTCTCGTCGACACTGAAGACAACTGCCTTCTCTGGTGGGTTGAGGTAGAGGCCAACGACGTCCTCCAACTTCGCGAGGAAGTCGGGGTCAGTGGAGACCTTGAAGGTCTCCTCGCGGTGAGGCTTGAGCCCGTGCGCGCGCCAGATGCGGTGGACCTGCGTGTGACTCAAACCGACCACCGGAGCCAGCGTCCGTGTGCTCCAGTGCGTTGCGCCGACAGGTTTCTCGCGCGTCGTCCGGGCCACCACCTCGGCTACCTTCTCGGCAGTCACCTGGCGCGGGCGCCCCGGCCGAGGCGCGTCCGCCAACACTGCTCCCAGACCACCATTGTTGTAGCGCTCCTTCCAGAGCATCACTGTGGGCGTCGTCGTCTTCAGTTCGCGCGCGGACTCCCGCACGCCCTTGCCGTCGGCGGCGGCAAGGATGATCTCGGCCCGCAAACACACCTTGCGGGTCGTCCCGGGCCTTCGCCGCAGTCGCTCCAACTCCTCCCGATCGCCCGTCGTCAGTCTGAACTCAGCTGTCCGTGCCACCGCCCAATCGTACTAGACACTACGGTTACAGTACACTAGAGTAGGATCATGCACGCCGTATACCAAATTCTCGATGTGCAGGTTGTTGCGCCGTACACGCTTGTTGTCGCCTTTCACGATGGAACGAGGCAGGAGATTGACCTTGAGCCTGTGCTCCACGGCGAGATGTATGGCCCGCTGCGTCAGCCAGAGCTGTTCGCGGCCGTCACGGTCGATCCTGAGGCGGGCACGGTCGTCTGGCCCAACGGCGCCGACTTTGACCCGGAGACGCTCCATGACTGGCCAGAGCATCGCGAGGCGTTCATCGCGGCGGCACAGCGGTGGGCCTCGGCGCTCTCTGCCTGACGTGACCCGGGTCCTCGACCTGGCGCGCCAACACGAGTTCGTGCTCTTGAGGACGTGGAATGAGTACTTCAGCCGTCGATGACCGTCCTCCCGTGAAGGCAGTTCGCGCTGACGTGGCGGGAAGCGTCCTCACCGTCGAGCTTTCGGACGGGCGGGCAATCCGAGTTGATCTCGATGTGGTTCGCGCCCTGCACTGGCTGAGAGACGCCGACGCGGCGAAGCGATCGCACTGGGAGATAGAGCCGCACGGGTTCGCGGTGTACTGGCCCGAATTGGATGACGGAGTTGAGGTGCGCCACCTGCTCGACCCGCTCGCGCTGGCGCCAGGTCGCCCGGCGGCAAGTTAGGCGGAGCGACCTGGGCAGCCAGTCGACGAACCTATTTCTTCCCGAGCTGCGCGTCGAAGAAGTCGGCAATCAGCTTCGAGATTTCTGACCGACTGGGGCTCATCGCGCCTTTGCCGGCGGGGGCGAAGCCGTGGCCCGCGTGCCTCACGACGGTGAGGGTTGCGGGGACGCCGGCGTTGCGGAGCGTGCCGTAGAGTTCCTGCGACTGGCTGAGGGGTACGAGCGCGTCCTGATCGCCGTGGAGGATCAGGAGCGGAGGATCGTCTTTCGAGACGTACGTGACGGGGCTGAAGGCTTTCACCGCGGTTGACGTGCGGTCGCTGGTCCCGGCCACGCTGTTCAGAAGCTGGCTGCCGCCGCCCTCGAAGGCCGAGGTGAA
>JAKALX010000291.1 GCA_021823905.1 Chloroflexota bacterium
CGTTGACCGGGCAAACTGACATTTGGATCACCTTCGGAGACGTGTTCGCCGAGACTGGCCGAGAGCATACGATTTCCGAATACGGCCTCGCAACCGACGAATATCGACGAACCTTGACGTCTAGAATTGCGCCTGACGCTCAGCCGTTCGGGAATCCCGCCGCTTCCCGCAGCCGTTCGAGCTGGCGTGTGTGATCCAAGTCGTGGATGCGCAGGAAGACGTACCAGCCGCGGCAGTTGAGCGGGCCGAAGAAGGCGTGCGGCACGGTTGTCTCGAGGTCAGGTTCCGCGGGCAGCCGCTGCGGAAGTGAGGCGAGGCGTACGGATTCTTCTGTCACCAAACGCACCAGTTGGGCGAATGGCCGGTTCGTCGCGGGGCCAACGGTCCCGGGCCGGTCCTTGGTCGCGGTCTTGCCGGCGGCGGTCGCTTCGATGATCGCGCCGACGTTCCGGGAATAGGCGGCGACGTGGGCGGCTACCTCGGCCGCGCTCCAGGCCGCCTCGCCCTCGCCGGACGGCGGCCGCCAGCGCGCCTGGGCTTCCGAGAAGCTGGCGAGCCGTTCGATCAGCCGGGCTCGTGCGCCCACGACGGCGGGCCACAGGCTCAGCCAGTCACCACCGTGCGCTTCGGCCAGGATCCAGTCGCGGAGGCGGTCGCGCTCCTGGGTCATGCGGGGCATGGTCGCATCCCGGCCGCCCGCCGGCCAGCACGCGGTGGTGGCGACTGCGCCGCTCCTCGGCTACGCTGCGCGCACGGCGATGGAGTCCTGCCGCTAACCGCCCCCGGCGTCGCGCCGGTGGAGCTGATGACTCCTACGAACTCGTGGGAGACCTGCGTGACGCCGTACGTCTACATCATCATGGGCGCTGTTGTGGGCGCGCCGCTCCGCTACTACGTCCAGGGCGTTGTCCAGGATTCGACCGCCAGCCTCTTCCCGTTCGGGACGCTGGTGGTGAACGTCAGCGGCTGCCTGGTGATCGGCCTGCTCCTCACACTTGCCGAAGAGCGGGGAGCGCTCGGGCCGAACGCCCGGCTCGCGCTGGTGACGGGCTTCCTGGGGAGCTATACCACCTTCAGCACGTTCGCCTACGAAAGCTTCCAGCAGCTGCGGGGCCACGAGCTCTTCTTCGCAAGCGCCAACATCGTGGCCAGCGTCTTCGTCGGTCTGGCCGCGGTCTGGATAGGCACGATCCTCGCGCGGTGGGTATAAGTGATGGCAGACGAAGTGACGGACGGCTACAGCGGCGAGGGAACCTTGCTGCGGATCTTCATCGGCGAATCAGACCACTGGCACGGCAAACCGCTGTACGAGGCGATTCTGCTCGCAGCCCGGCAACGTGGCGTCGCCGGCTGCACCGTGCTGCGGGCGATCGAGGGATACGGGGCGAATTCGCACCTGCGCTCGGCGCACATCGAGCGGCTTTCGATGGACCTGCCGATTGTCGTCGAGATCATCGACCGGCCGGAGAAGATTGAGGCATTTCTCCCTCAAGTCGATGAGATGGTCGAGGACGGCCTGGTCACGCTGGAGCCGCTGCATATCCAGTTCTACCGTCGGAAGCACTGAACGCCGCGCTACGGGCGAAATCAGCGATCCGCCGGTAGACTGTGACGATGACCGGCGCGAAATCTCCCCTGCGCGAGCGCTTCGAGACGGAGCGGCGGCGCGCGGCATTCGCGGCGTTTCTGCCGGGGATGGGCGTGGGCGTGATCGCCGCCGACACCTGGCTTACGCCCTGGGCCGGCGTCCCCGGCGGCCTCGTTCTCGGAGGCCTTACGTACGTCCTGGTCTACGGCTACGAATCGCTGATGTGGCGGCACCACCATGGCTGAGGAACAACGACTCTCGCACGTGGACGAGCGCGGAGCCGCGCGCATGGTCGACGTTTCCGCGAAGGACGACACGGAGCGGGAGGCAGTCGCCGAGGCTTACGTCGTGATGAAGCCGGAGACGCTCGCTCTGATCCAGGAGGGCGGGCTGCCGAAGGGCGACGTGCTGGCGGTTGCGCGCGTTGCCGGGATCATGGCCGCGAAGCGGACGCACGAGCTGATCCCGATGTGCCATCCGCTCGCGATCACGGGCGTCGTCGTCGATCTCTCTCCGCGGGGGACGGATCGGCTGCGGATCGAGGCGCGCGTGAAAACCAGCGGGAAGACGGGTGTCGAGATGGAGGCGCTGACCGCTGCAAGCGTCGCGGCGCTGACGGTCTACGACATGTGTAAGGCGGTCGAGAAGGGGATGCGGATCGAAGGCGTGCGGCTGCTGGAAAAGCGAGGCGGCAAATCGGGGGAATGGCGGGCGGAGTGAGGTTGAGGCGCCGCGTATACTTGCCGCATGGCCATGCCGGCTGACAGCGACGTGGTGGCGGACGCCCTCGCGCGGGTGGTGAACGCCGTGCACCCATTGAAGGTCGTGCTTTTCGGGTCGCGCGCCAGGGGTGACGAGCGAGCGGGGAGCGACATCGACTTCCTGGTGGTTGTGCCGAACGGCGCGGACCGAAACCAGCTGTACAAGGACGGATACCGGAGCATGATCGGCCTCGGAACGCCCGTCGATATTCTGATCGTCGAGGAATCGTTCCTCGCAGCAGGAAGGGACGACCGGTACAGCGTGCTCTTTCCCGCGACGCGAGAGGGGCGCGTCATTTATGCCGCTTGAAGCACCGTTCGAACGTTGGATACAGCGAGCACGAAGCAGCCTTGCTCTGGCACGCAAAGTAGACGACGACATTGCTTATGAAGATCTGTGCTTCAGTGCCCAGCAGGCTGCCGAGAAGGCGGTGAAAGCTCTTTTTGTTCACCGAAACTGGGACTACCCGTACACGCACGATCTCGCGACGCTCTTCACGATCCTCAGTGATCGAGGTATTCAGGCGCCAGATCGCGTTCGGGATTCCGCCATGCTCAGTGAGTACGCCTCCTTTACACGATATCCCGGCTCGGCACCAGCGGTGACAGCGGACGAATACAAGGATGCGATCCGCGCGGCCGAAGAAGTCCTGGACTGGGTTATCTCAATGCTGCCCGCTAGCGAGCGGTCCTGAGAGCGAGTGGCCGGTGGGATAAGATGACGGCATGGCGCCCGACGTTCTGACGAGGATACACATACCGCGGAAGTCCCTTCGGGCCTTCTGCGCTCGCTGGCGGATTGCTGAATTCTCGCTGTTCGGGTCCGTGCTCCGCGACGACTTCTCCGTCGAGAGCGATGTCGACGTGCTTGTCACCTTCGAAGACGACGTTTCATGGAGCGTCTTCGACCACTTCCAGATGGAGCGCGAGCTGAGCGCGCTCCTCGGGCACAGGGCGGAGATCGTCTCCCGGCGCGCTCTGGAAGAGGGTGGCAACTGGATCATCCGGCGGAGCATCCTCGAATCGGCCCAGCGGCTCGATGTCGCCTAACGGGGCCGCGATCCTTGACGTGTACCGTTTCGGTCGTCTCGCGCTGTCGTTTGTCGCGGACATGGAGTGGTCTGCGTTCGCCGGTGATGCGAAACCCAACAGGCGAGCCTCCACGCGCTGACGTTGATGGGGGAAGCCGTCAAGCGACTCTCTTCGGAGTTTCGAGAGCGGTACCGGGACGTGAACTGGGCGGACATGGCTGGTATGCGGGATGTCTTCGTGCACGCGTACCACAGGGTCAAGCTACACGAAGTCTGGGGAATCCTCACGCGCCACTTGCCGGAGCTCCTCGGCTTCATTGTGCCATTGGTCCCGCGCCAAGAGTAGCCGCCGCACCCTATGATGTCGGGCACACACCGAGCGACGAGGAGACCCCATGCGCTACAGCTTCTGGCCCGGTCCGAACAACTCCTGGGAAGACACGCTCGCGATCGCCCAGCACGCCGAACGCACAGGCTGGGACGGCATCTGGTACGCCGACCACTTCATGCCGAACGCCGAGGACACCTCCGGGCCGACGTCAGAGTGCTGGACAACGCTGGCGGCGCTGGCCGTGGCAGTGCCACGCGTCCGCCTTGGGTCGCTTGTGGTTGGGAACATGTACCGCCACCCGGCAGTGCTCGCGAAGATGGCCGCGAACGTTGACGTGATCAGCGGCGGCCGGCTCGTTCTCGGCCTCGGCTCCGGCTGGCAGCAGAACGAGCACGAGGCCTACGGCATCCCCTTTTCGACAGTCGGCGGGCGCCTCCGCCGCCTCGAGGAGGCCTGCCAGGTGATCAAAGGGCTCTTCGAACAAGAAAAGACAACCTTCGCGGGCAAGTTCTACACGCTCACCAACGCACCGCTCGCGCCGAAGCCCGCCCAGCGGCCGTTGCCGCTTCTCATCGGCGGTGGCGGCGAACAGAAGACGATGCGCATCGCCGCGCGCTATGCCAACGAGTGGAATGTTTGGGGCACGCCGGCCGTCCTTCGCCAGAAGATGGCGGTCCTCGCGGAGCGCTGCCGGGAGGAGGGGCGCAACCCGGCCGAGATCAAGCGCTCGGCGAACGCACTGCTCGTGTTGAGCGACGACCCGGCGGTGGTGGAGCGCGCGCGGGGCACCGGCCGCCCGATCGTCGGCGGCACCGTCGCTCAGGTAGCGGAGACCCTCCGCGAGTACCGGGATGCCGGCGTCGACGAGCTGATCATCGGCGACTTCAACCTCCCGCGGGATGCCGCCCAGAAGACCGCGATCATGGACCGCTTCCTGCACGAGGCCGTTCCCCTCGCAAGGTAACGGCAATGTACTCTCCGGCCGGCCTCGCCCTTCCGATGATCGTGGTGTGGGAAAGGTTGGCGTTGTCATGGTTGCCGCCGCGCTGCTGTTGAGCGCGCGCTGCTACAACGCGGACCTCGGCGGTACGCTGTCGGGGCTGCCGGTGGTTGGCGCGATGGTCGCGCCGCCGCCTTCCATCCCGTCCTACGTGACCGCGCTCGGCACTTCCGCCGCCGTCCAGCTCCCCGACACCGACCCGGCAAAGTGGTTCACCGCCGATCCCGCAGCTGACCCCTACGACGCGGCAAAATGGACGGCAGTGAGCCAGTTCCTTGCCAACGCCGGTGACCAGGCGGGCTGGACCCAGGTGTGCAAGAAGATCGCGGCAGCGGCCGGCGCCGATCGCGCGGCGAAGCCGGATCTCGGCGCGCTGGCCTGCTCGGCTGATCCGTCGGTGACGAGGCTGCAGCAGCTCGCCGTGCAGGTGCTGGAAACCCAGGCGGCGGTCGCGTTGTGGATCAAGGGCGCCCCCGGGGGAAGCCTCGGAG
>JAKALX010000292.1 GCA_021823905.1 Chloroflexota bacterium
CCTACCGGCTCGACCCGGATGCAGCTCTGGCGAGGCACGCTGGCCACGATCGAAGCCTCGCCGCTCTGGGGATTCGGACCAGATGGGCTCTACAAAGCGTTCCCGAGACACCGGCCCGCGGACCTCGAGGGCGCTTTCGAGGACTACGACCTCATCGCGCAGAGCAGCCACAACCTCGCGCTCGACACGGCCGCCAATACCGGTCTCGCTGGACTTGCGGCGCTCGCCGCGCTCGTTGGCGCCGCCCTGATCGTCTCCGCCAGGGGCGCGCGACGGGCGCCACCGGAACGGCCCGGCATTGAACCGTACGTCTGGAGCGCGGTCGCTGGATACCTCGCGCTCACGCTCGTGAACCCGCTCTCGCTCGCGCCGCACGCAATCTTCTTCATCCTCATTGGCCTGTTGGCAGGCCGGTACCTGCCTGAGCCGGGCGCAACGCGTGCGCCCCTCGCGCCATCGCCGGTGCGGATCGCGCTCGCGGCTCCCGCCGCCCTTGCCCTCGTGGCGATTGCGGTTCTTCTGCCGCTCGCCGACCGCGCCGGGCAGCAGGCGTGGTCTGATTACGCAACCGGCAACTTCGAATCCGCCGCACGCCACGCCGCCGACGCGCGGCGCCTGATGCCGATCGAACAGGCGTATACGCGGCGGGAGGGCACATCCTGGCTCGCCGCCGGCGCCACTGGAAGCCGCGCCGATCTCCTCCGCGCCGAATCCACATTCGAGCGCATCGACCGCCGCTTCGGGATGACGAGCAGCGACGCCATCGCGCTGGCGACGGCCCAGATCGGCCTGCACAAACCCACGGAGACGATCAACCGGACGATCGACCGCATCCTCGAGCTCAACCCCTACGGCGTCTCGCTCGACTGGTACACGGCCCGGCTGCGGAGGGCCGCGCTTGGAGGCGCCGTGCTCCGCTATCAGCCCAAGGACCGCTGGGTGATGGTGGACACGAATGGAGAGGTCGCGCTCCCCTGACGCCTTTCGCCGCGGTCATCCGGGCGGCAATACTGGTCCATGCTCCTTGTGTTCGACGGCAACAACCTCGCCTGGGCAGGCTTCCACGCGCTCCGGCGGCCGCTGAAGGCCGAGACGCCCGCGCAGAAGACGCGCGCCTCGCTTCTCGGCATGACCGGGATGCTCGTCACCCTCGTCGTCCGCGGCGGCGAACCGCCAGCGCCCGGTTCCCGCCAGGTCCCGGCTGACCCGAATCCGCTCTCGGAACTTGTCCTGGCGTTCGACGAAGGGCGGCCGCTGCGACGGCGAAGTGTCTACCCCGGGTATCAGCTCGGCCGCGAAGGAGATCCTAACTTCATCGACAACGAGCCGTTCATCCTCGAAGCGATCGCCCAGCTCTGCGAGGCCGCCCGCTCGCTCCCAATCACCATCCTGCGCGGCGAGAACACCGAGGCCGACGACCTCGTCGCCGCCCATGTCCTCTCGTCCCGACATGATCGCGTTCGTATCGCCTCGACCGACCGCGACTTCCTCCAGCTCGTCGACGAGCGGACATCGATCTACGCGCCGGTCAAGCGCCTGGTGATCGACGACGCCAATTTCAGCGAGATGACCTCGCCGCGCAGCGCCGACGACCGGCCGGTCATCTTCCCGCGCGAGCGCTTTCTCGACTACCGGGCCGCCAGCGGCGACGCCAGCGACAACCTGCCCGGCATCCCCGGCGTCGGCGCGCTCACGGCGGCGAAGCTCCTGGCATACGCCCCGCTCGACGCCTACTTCGAGGACCCGCAGCTGGTTTCAGGGGCTCTCGGCCGCCGAAACCCGAAGCTCGAGGCAGCGCTCGCCACACCCGAAGCTCGCCAGGCCGTCGCGCGCAACCGCGAGCTCATGGACCTGCGCCAAGCGGCGAAGCACTTCCAGGATTTGTCTCCCTACGAACGCGCCGGCTCCTGGGACGAAACGACCTTCCGCGCGTGGGTGAAGGACCAACGGATCGCCGGGATCGAGATCGAGGCGGCCTGCCGCGCCTTTGCGTCCGTCGCCCAACGCCGTTGAAATCACGTGTTCCTGTCCGTCCCAGCCGCTACACTGGCCTCCTGGGGCGATTAGCTCAGTTGGCTAGAGCACCTCGTTTACACCGAGGGGGTCGGGGGTTCGAGCCCCTCATCGCCCACCATTGCTTTGTCCAGACCAGCCGCGTTCAGTCGCCGCCCGATCGACTACCATTCCGTTCGTGGCCGCCGCCGTCCCGGAAGCGCTCCGCCTCGTCGATTACCTCGTCGCGAAGGGCGTCATCCGCTCGCCGGCGGTGAAGCGGGCGTTCCAGGTCGTCCCCCGCCACTTGTTCGTCCCCGAAGTGCCCATCACGCGCGCCTACGAGGACGAGGTTGTGCCGATCAAGTGGCGCGGGCACGAGCTCATCAGCTCGCTGTCTCAGCCGGCGATCATGGCCGAGATGCTCGAACTGCTCGAACTCCAGCCCGGCCTGCGGGTTCTCGAAATCGGCACGGGCAGCGGCTACGACGCCGCCCTCATCTCCGAAATGGTTGGCGTGAGCGGCTCCGTCACCTCGGTCGAAATCGACGAAGAGATCGCCGCGGCGGCCCGCGCGCACCTTGCCACGGCCGGCTTCGATCCCGTCCAGGTCATCACTGGCGACGGTTTCGCGGGCTGGCCCGAGGCGGCGCCCTACAACCGGATCATCGTCACGGCCGCCGTCCGCGGCATTCCCCCGGCCTGGGTGGAGCAGATGGCGCCGGACGCGCGGCTGGTGGCGCCAGTTGAGGAATCGACCGGCCAGTACGTCGTCGCGTTCGACCTGGTGTCCGGCCGCCTCGTCATGCGACGGGCCGTGCCCTGCCTCTTCATGCCGATGCGGCGGCCGGACACCATCTGACGCACCTCAGTCCTTGAACACCGACACGTACACCCACATCTTGCCCGACTGCACCGCGGCCACGCCCACCTTCGAGAAGCGTTCCTCGAGGATGTTGGCGCGGTGGCCGGCGCTCGCCATGAGGCCTTCGAACGCAGCCTCGACCGTGTTCGCCTCGGCGTAGTTGTTCCGGGCCAGGTTCTCGCCCGCAAGCCGGTAGCGGATCCCACGCGCTGCCAGCTCCGAGAAGGCGCTCTCACCGTCCGGCGCGTAGTGGTCGAAATAGCGGTTCTGAACCAGGCTCCGGGCCCGAGCAAGGGCGACGTCGTCCAGGGCGGCGTCACGCTTGAGCGCCGCGACCCCGCCGTTGATGCGCGCGCTGTTCATCAAATCGATCAGTTGAGCAGCCTTGGCCGGAGCGGCGATCCCCGGCGCCACCGACACGGCGAGGTGCGTGGGGAGCACCTCGGGCGCCTGGGTGGCAACCACCGCCGGAGCCTCACCCACCAGCCCCTGTGCCGGGCTGGGCGCCGGCGTCGCGACGGCCGCGGCCACAGCGGCGGTGGCAGGCCCGATGCCGACTGGTGGCGCTTCCGTGACAGTTGTTGGAGACGCGTTAGCGGCCACGACGGAGGCGGCCACGGTTGCCGATGTTCTTGGTGCGGGCGAAACCGCCTGCACCGCTGGGGCGCCGTCCAGCACCCGGTAGAGGCCCGTCAACGAACAGCCCATGCCGAAGAGGACGAGCCACGTGAACGGTCGTCGGAGCCGCATGCCCTGACTGTCGGCTGGCAGGCGGGGAAACGACATCGGGAAAAACCCCGGAGTCGAACACGGGAGAAACGCGAATGCACTCGCCAACGGCAGACTCCACGCTCAGCGGCCTTCCGCCTCTCGTTGGCCTCAGGCTGGTCGTTGTTTCGTTTGGGCTCGAACGCGCGTACGACCGCGCCCGGACCCTCGAAGAGTTCGGTTACCGCGTCGTCTCCTGCGGCGATCCCCACACCGTCGACGAAAGCGTCGAGCAGGCGGCGCCCGGGGCCGTGGTCGTGGATCTCGCGCGCGAGATCGCCTTCCCGGGCGACGTTGTCACGCAGATCCGCCAGCGGTCCGAGGCTCCGATCCTCGTCGTCGGCTGCACCGGCAGTTATGCCGAGATGCTCCGCTGCCTGGAGGCCGGCGCCGACGAGTACTGCCGCCCCCGCTGCCCCACCGAAGAGATCGACCTGCGCATGCGCGTGATCTTTCGCCGCATGCACGCCGCGAACGGGTTCGAGCGCAATACCGAATCCCCCGCCGTCCTCCGCGTCGGTGACATCGAAATCGACCGTGGGACGCAGGTGGTTCGCAAAGGCGGCGCCTCCGTCGCGCTCTCGCCCACGGAATTCCGGCTGCTCGCGACGCTCGCCGAACATCCAGGCGAGATCATCCCCTCGAAGGCGCTCATCGCGCGCGTCTGGGGCAACCAGTACGCCGGTGAAACGCACTACCTGCGGCTCTACATCCGCTACCTTCGCCAGAAGCTGGAGGACGAGCCGAGCAACCCCCGCTACATCGTCAACCGCTGGGGTTCGGGGTACGCGCTCGAAGCGCCCACACCAGCGACCGCGGCCGTCCGAACCGGCGCCGTCGCCTGAGGACCGCGCGGGCTCGCCGCCCCCCATCAAAAGCTCGCCTGATCGGTTCCGCGCGGCGGCGGAGCGATGGCTGGTAGAATCCCGTCATGCCCGAGATGACTCCGCACTCGATCCTCCGAAGCTCCTTGCGCTCCATGCACGCGCTCCTCGACAAGGCCGTGGAAGGGATGACCGCCGAGCAGTTCAACTTCCGCCCCCGGGAAGGCGGCGTCAGCGCCTTCTTCAGCCTCTGGCACTACGTCCGCACCGAGGACAACATCGTCAACTACGTTGCCCAGGGCCGGCCCACCGTCTGGCTCCAGGGCAACTATGACGAGCTCTTTGGCCTGCCACGCACCAGCCAGGGCACCGGGATGACCGAGGAAGAGGCGAACGCCGTCCAGGTTCACGACGTCCCGAAGTGGCTCGAATACCAGCAGCGCGTCTGGGAAGCGACCGACACGTACCTCGCTTCAATGTCTCCGGCCGAGTTCGAGCAACGGAAGGTCACGATCAAGCCGCTCGGCGAGATGCCACTCTGGGACGGCATCTACGGCGTCTGTCTGAGCCACGGCTACCGCCACGTCGGCGAGATCGAGTACGTCCGTGGCGTCCAGGGCCTCGGCGGCCTCACGATCTGACCGGAGCGGGGGATCAGCCGCCCGCCGCCAGCTCGACGTAGTGGTAGACAGATCGAAAGCCCATTGCCAGGTAGAGCGGCTCGCCCATCGCCGTCGCTTGAGATCGG
>JAKALX010000293.1:0-297 GCA_021823905.1 Chloroflexota bacterium
GCTCGTCAAGGCGCTTGCTGTGAGCGGGATAGAGCCGCGTCTGCTTGAGGAACGCGGTTCCCTCGGAGCGCGCGCGCCTGGCCATTTCCTCCATGCCGGCGCGGGCGTTCTCGCGCCACTGCGGCGTGCCGGCGGCGGACATGGAATTCATGACGACGAGGCCCGACAGCCGCTCCGGCGCGTCGAGGGCCAGCCGCAACGCCAGCGCGCCGCCGAGCGAATGCCCGCAGAGCAGCACCTTGCCGAACCCGAGCTCGTCGAAGAGTGCGAGCAGCTCACCCCGGACGGCATGGCGGG
>JAKALX010000293.1:307-5194 GCA_021823905.1 Chloroflexota bacterium
TCCGATCTGGCGATGGCGGGCTCGGGAGCATAGGGAGCAGCGGCGGCGGGCGAATCGGAGGCGCCGTGCCCAAGCAGATCGACCGTTACTACGGTGAAGTGGCGCCGAAGCGCGGTGACGTTCGCGTCGAACGCCGCGCTGGACGCGGTGAACCCGTGCAGCAGGACGAGCGGCGGGCCGCCGGCCTCCCGGAAGGACGGGTAGAGCGCGTAGGCGATCCGCTCACCCGGTTGTCCAAACAGCGGCATACGCGAACTGTATGCGCGGGCTACCGAAGAAGAAAGGTTCACGCGCAAGCGATGGGCCCAGAGACCGCGACGAGCGGGCCTACGGGTTCCGGGCCTGGAGATTTGCCCATTCGGCCTGGCGGCCGAAGAGGAGATCGTGCATCGGCCAGAACTTGCCCTGTTCGGCCGCGCACTGCGCGGCCAGCGCCGCGTTGCCGGCGTTTGCGTGAATCTGCGTTATGGGGAAGTTGAGGAACGCAAAGGCGACGCTGTCGCCGAGCTCCTGGCGCACGCGCGCGATGTTCTGGTCGGTCCACTGCTTGCAGAACGGGCACTGGAAGTCGCTGAACTCGGCGATCACGACTTTGGCGTTGGGGTTGCCCTGGAACTGCGCGTCGGAGACATCGGGCTTCTTGCCGACGATCTGGAAATACGGCGGAGTTTGCTGCGCCAGCGCCTTCACGTTCGCGGAGTAACCGTCGAGCGTGGTCGGGCTACCCTTTAGCTCGGCCTGGACGATCTCGTCGAAGATCTGTGCGGGCTGGGCGCCAACGAGCATTTTGTTGTTGATGAAGAACGTTGGGGTGCCGGTAATCCCGAGGGCGGCGCCGCGTTGGAGCTGGCGGTTCACGAGGGCGGCGACGTCCTTGTTCCCGAGGCAGGCGGCGAACTTTCCCTGGTCCATCCCGAGCTGGCTGACGTAGCCGTTGAACGCGGCCAGCAGGTCCTGCGGCTTCGATGCATTCGCGCTGTTCACCGGGGCGGTGCTTTCCGCCGCGGCGGCCTGGCCGGTATGGACGACGGTGGAAGCGGTCTTGTCGTCACCGTTGGTGTACCACACGGCTCCGGCGATGATCGACGCCCCGAGGACCACCGCGATCGGCGTCAGGAAGTACGTCCAGAGCGGCCGGCGGCGCAGGTCGGGAGGGAGATCGAACGGCGGCGCGGGAGCCACGACCGGAGACTCCGCTTCGTCCACAACCGGGGGCGGCGCCTCGCTGTTCACCGGCTCGTCGTTCACACGTTCATCGTCGGCGATTGCCGGCGTGCAAGCGAGCGGCGCACCTACCTGGTGGAGTCACGGCGCCGCAGGACGGCCAGGGTGACGTCCTCGATGCTCGTCAGCGTGGGGTCGGCGGCCATGACCTCGTCCACCCAGCGCTTCGCCTCACTCCGCGGGTAGCCGAGGGCGGTGATGGCTTCGATGGCGTCGACCACCGCGCGCCGCTGTTCGTACTGCCGCGGGTCGACGGGCCGGTCATAGCCGGCGTCGGCCATTGCCGCCTCGGCGGTGACTTTCCCGCGCAGCGTCGCGATGATCTTGTCGGCGCCACGAGCGCCGATGCCCGGCAGCCGCGTGAGGGTGGGCCGGTCTTCCTGTTCGATCGCGCGGGCGATCGTGCTGACGGAGACGTTCATCGCCTTCACCGCCTTCGCCGGCCCGATGCCCTCGACGGTGGTGAACTTGCGGAAGAAGTCACGCTCCGCGCGCCGCAGAAAGCCAACGAGCACCGGAACAGGCTGGTTCGCGCTGGCCGAGTAGAAGACGTGCAGGCCGATGTCGGGCCACTCGCCTGTCTCGTCGAGCCCGCTTTCGCCGGCGAGGCCCTGGAGCTCCGGCCAGAGCACGAGCGGCACGAGCACCTCGTAGCGCACGCCCGCGACGTCGACCTCGACCAGCGGTCCGGCGGGGTCCATGCGGGCCAGTTTCCCCTGCAAGTGCGTAATCACGGTTCCAGTGGTTTGCCTCGCCGCTAGCGTCTATCGTCCAGCGTCTATCGTCTAACGGCCCGAATCGACAATTGGCAATCGCCAATCGACAATCGCCCTGTGCCGGAGCTGCCTGAAGTTGAGACGATTCGCCGCGACCTGGAGCCGCTGGTCGTTGGCCGCCGGATCGTGGGCGTCGAGGTGGACGCGGGAACGATCGAGCTGCTCGCTGGGGCGCCAATCGAGGTTCTGCGCGAGAACCTGGTTGGGCGACAGTTCACGTCGATGGGGCGCCGCGGCAAGTACCTGCTGCTGGGGCTGGATGACGGGCGTACGCTCGTTGTGCACCTGCGGATGACCGGCCGGCTTGTCTGGCGCGAGCGCGAGGCGCCGCCCGAACCTTACGAACGCGCGCGCCTCGTGCTCGACGGCGGCTCCGACCTGCGCTGGTCCGACCTGCGCAAGTTCGGCACCTGGCGGATTGTCGAGTCGGCCGACGAGATCGTTCGCAGGCTCGGCCCCGAGCCGATTGACGGCGACTTTTCGCTTGCCGCGCTCCGGGCGGCGCTTGCGGGCCGTTCGGCGCCGGTGAAGGCGGTTCTCCTCGATCAGCGCCGGGTCGCGGGCCTCGGCAACATCTACGTGGACGAGGCCCTCTTCGAGGCGCGGGTGCGGCCCGACACTCCGGCGGGCGCGCTTTCGCCGGCCGCTGTCCGGCGGCTCTTCGCATCGACGCGGGCCGTGCTGGAGCGTGGCATCGAACACCGCGGGGCAAGTTTCAAGGATTATGTCGATGGCCAGGGGAACCCGGGGCAGCAACACATGTACGTGCAGGTCTTCCGGCGCACGGGCAAGCCCTGCTACGCCTGCGGGGCGGCCATCGAGCGAACCGTGGTGGGCGGGCGCGCGACGCATTTCTGCCCACGCTGCCAGCCTCGCGCGCGGCGCCGGAGGGCGCCCGATGCCCGTTAGCGCGGAAGATCTGGCCGCAGCGCTCCGGCTGCCAATCGGCTCGGTTGCCGACATCGAGCCGATGGGAATGCGGGAGGGCTCGCCGGTTCGGGTGACGATCCGCAACTCGGGCGCGCAATCCCGTGTCGTCCTCGCCCGCCCGATCGCCGGTTCCGAGCGCGCGACGAACCACGCCGCCGTGCTTGAGGCGCTGGCGCGAGCCGGATATCCGCACGCACCACGCCTGCTCGCGGCGACGTCTGACCTCGTGATTGAGGAGTGGATCGAGGGCGCCAGCGCCCTGGCGGTGGTGCCGCCGGTGGGATCGGCCGAGGCCGCGGTCGAGGCGCTGGCCGCGCTCCACGACCTGCCGTTGCGGGAAGGGCTCGACTGGGGCCGGGCGCCGGCCGAGGTGCTTCCGGCGGCGGAGGCGCCGCTCCACCGCCTCGGGTTCGCCGCGTCAGAACGCGACCCGGCCCGCGAGCCGCTCGCCGCCGCACATGAGGCGCTTCTGGGCGGCAGCTTCGGGTTCGCCCACCGCAATGCGACAGCAGCGAACGTGCTGCTCGCTCCGGGGCGGGCGTGGCTGGCCGGGTTCGGCGACGCCGGCTTCGGACCGCAACTGTTTGACGTCGCCGCGTTCCTGCTCACCTCGGGGCTCAACGCGGCCGCGCGCATGGCGCTCGCGGCGCGGTACGCCCAGGCGCGCGGTCTTGCCCGCGACACTGCCGGCCTCGTCGACCTTGCCGGCGTCGTCTGGGGTCTGAACGAGCTGCTCGGGCTTCCGCGCCGGCAGGTGGAGCTGCTGGGCGACGGCGCGGGCGCCGAGGCGCTGCGAACGGCCGCCTTGCGGATCGAGCGCGGCGTTCGCGAGGCGGCCGGGGAGCATCCCGTGGCGCTGGCGATTCGCTCGGCCCTCTGGCCGGAGTACCATCGCGGCGACGGTTAACCTTGCCTGGTACGGCCGCGCCGGGGTCAGAAGGAATTGAACGTGAACGACGGCTGGCAGACCGGCCCGAACAACGCCATCACCGACGTACCGGGCATCCGCGTTGGCCACGCCACCGACAGGCGTGGGAAAACGGGCTGCACGGTGATCCTGTGCGAAAGCGCGCGATTCGCGGCCGTGGACGCGCGTGGCGGCGCGCCCGGGACGCGCGAGACCGACGTGCTCTCGCCCGCGAACGTGGTGCGCACCTGCCACGCGGTGGTGTTTTCGGGCGGCAGCGCGTTTGGCCTCGCAGCCGCGGACGGCGTGATGCGCTGGTGCGCGGAGCACGAGATCGGCTTCCCCACGACGCGCCGCCGGGTGCCTATCGTGACCGGCGCGGTTCTCTACGACCTGGGAATCGGTGACGCGGCGGCCTTCCCGGATGCCGAGGCGGGGCGTCTCGCCGCTTCCCGCGCGAAACGCGGGCGGGTTGCCGAGGGCAGCGTCGGCGCCGGAACAGGCGCGACCGTGGCCAAGCTGCTCGGGCCGGAGCGCGCGCTCAAGGGTGGCGTGGGCACGGCGAGTGTCCTCGGGCCGCGCGGTCTCATTGCCGGTGCGCTCGTGGTCACGAACGCCGCGGGGAACCTGTTCGATCCAGAGACCGGCGCCATGGTGGCCGGCCCCCGCGCGGACGGCAACGGCTTCGTCCCGCTCGCCGAGGCGCTCGCCCGCCGCACCGCGGGGATGGACGCGTTACTCGAGAACACGACGCTCATCTGCGTCGCGACGAACGCGACGCTCGGCCACCACCAGGTGCAACGGCTGGCCATCCAGGCGCACGATGGGTTCGCCAGGGTTGTCGCCCCCGCGCATACCTTCGCCGACGGCGACGTTGCCGTTGCCCTGGCGATGGGCGGCGTTGAGCCGAGCGAGGACGACGCACTCATCTCCGGCGTGCTTGTGGCACGGGCGGTCGAGCAAGCGCTGCTGCGGAGCGTGAGGCTGGCAACGGGGTTGAAAGCGGCCCCGTCCGCGGCGGAGTGGCCGGCGCGCGGTTAGCTGGCAAGC
>JAKALX010000005.1 GCA_021823905.1 Chloroflexota bacterium
CTTGCCAAGTACGTAGAGTCCGGCATGCCTCAGAGACGTGCCGTCTTCGCCACGTCACGCTCACTGACTGCTAGGCAAAGGCGCAGCCTCGAGCTGACTGCGAGCAATGCTGGGTTTGTGTTAGTCCAAATCTACGACCGCGAGGCCATCGCGGAGCGGCTGTACTACACGCCTGAGTGGCGGCAGGAACTCCTCGGGATAGGGGGCAAACCGCCCGCTATATCGCCGATTCCGATGAGCAGGCGTCCACCTCCTGGAGATGTCCTGGTGGGTCGGGAGGCTGACCTCGCCTGGCTTAGTTCGCGCGATACCGACTCTTTGGTCATCGGCCAGCCCGGTTCTGGCAAGACTTCGTTGGCTGCCGAACTCGCGAAAGATGGAAACGCGCTGTTCGTGGTTTCCGAAGACGCGGAGGCTGTCGCGGACGCGATTCGCGGTATCCGCCCCGGCTGCCTCATCGTTGACGATGCGCATGCGAGACCCGAACTTCTTCGAATGCTTCGCCAACTCCGTGTCGACACGGGATTGGAGTTTCGGATAGTCGCCACTACATGGCCCGGTGACCACGCCGTTCAATCCGAGCTAGGCGTAACCGACACCGATGTGCGCGAACTTGCCCCGCTCACGCTCGACGACCTAGTGAGGGTTGTGCGGTCAGCGGGACTTGGGGGTCCAAACCGACTCATCTCCGAGGTGGTGCGTCAGGCGGAAGGACGGCCCGGGCTGGCCGTTACACTCGTGCACCTCGTGCTTTCAGGCGGGTTGGTCGATGTCGCTTTGGGTCAGGCCCTGGCACGGGACGTTCGGTCGTGGCTAGAAGAACTTGTCGCGCCAGAGGCCGTGCACGTTCTCGCAGTGATGGCTTTGGCCGGTGAAGACGGAATGAGTTTGGACGAGGCGGCTCAAGCGCTCGGACTCCCGTTCGTGACCGCAGGTGTGATGTTGGAAGGTCTGGCTCGAATTGGCGTGATTTCAAGACGTCGGGAAGACCGCTGGGAGGTCCGACCACCGAGGCTGCGCCAAGCATTGGTGAAGGATATGTTCTTCGCCGAGCAGGCGCCGCTCTCGTTTCAACTCTTCTCGGACGTCGGACGCCGCGAATCGATGATGGAAGTCCTGATAGGCGCACGGGCGTTGGGCGGCGCGGTGCCAGATTCTGTTGTCCGGCCGGTGGATGGTGACTCCAGGCAGCTCTGGCGGATGTACGCGAGTCTCGGTAGGCCGGAGTCTATTTGGGCGCTGGAGCAGAACGGCCGCGCTGACATGCTTGGAGAAGTGGGCCTCGTTCACGCACCCGATGACTACATCCCGGCTCTGCTTGATGCGGCGGTCGGTGACGAACGCGAACTTCACTCTCATCCCGACCACCCTCTGCGGATACTTGAGGACTGGGTCAAGGGAACTGGGACACCGAGCGAGGCCCTCAAGCGGCGCCGTCAGGTCTGGCAGTCCGCGCGCGGGTGGCTTGCTCGGGGGGGCGACGCCCACACGGCGAGTCTCGCGCTGTCCACTGGGCTCTCACCCGCCATCGAGCTGCACGAAACGGACCCGGGATTCGGCAACTCCCTCACCCTTCGATTTGGGATTCTCCCAATTGCCGTGCTCACCGAGCTGGCCAAGTGGTGGGGGGAATTCATATCGTCAGGGCCTGACCTTCCGGCTAACGCTTGGAGAGCGTTCACCTGCCTCGCCGAAGATTGGGTCTTCCCCGGTCGCCTTTCCATGGGAAAGGGCGCCGACGAAGAGACCCATACCTACATGGTCGATTCGGGAAAGCGGATGCTCCTTGACATTGCCGGTTCCGCTCGTGGGCATCCCGGCGTTCTCGTTGCCGTGCGAAACGCACTCGCCGACCTCGGGGCGGATTTCACGCTGCCTCTAACGCCCGAGCTTCAGACACTGTTTCCGCTAGACCCAATACGACGAACAGGCGCCAACGACTACGACAATGCCCTGAAGGAGCTGCGACTTCCCGTGCTTCAACTAGCGGCACGCTGGGCAAGCGCCGAGCCGGAACAAGTCTGCCGGAGCGTTTGGAACTACCGCCGGTCTGTGTCCGAGGCCTCGCCGCGCACGTATCCCGACTTCTGTCCACTACTTTTTCAGCAGCTCGCGGACGCCGTGGACACCCCCTCCCAGTGGGCGGCCTCCTTGATAGACCTTGGTGCAGACCCCGACCTCATTGCGCCGTTCTTGACTGAGGCGGTGGAGCGCGAGCCCCGGGAGGCTTGGATAGACTCGGCTCGGACCGCTTTGCAGGAACCGAAGCTGAGAGGGAGTGTTGTCGCCGCATTCCTGCGAGACGGTCCGTTCCCTGACGAGCTCGTTGAATCGACCGTTCTGGCGCTTGACGGTTTCGAGCTGTGGGTCGACACGGCTGCCTTGCGCGGCGAGATACCCCGAGAGCGATTGCAGTCGATACTGCGGCTCGGAAGCCCATCGGTTCGGGCGGCCGCCGCGGTGGGGGATTGGCAGCACGACCGGGCCGTAGCCATCAACCCTTGTCCGCTCTGGCGGAGGGCGATTCTGAACGCACCCTCCGGGCATCACCGGCTATATGAGCACTGGCTAGGTGAGCTTCTCAAATCGAATAGCGCATTGGCGCATGACTGGCTAAGGCGCCACCTGAATGACCGCGAAGTCCTGGTCGGCTTCCACTCGCCAGAGAGTGTTGTCAGCGCCGCGTTGCGGGGACTGGACTCGGCGGGAAGGACGTGCATCGTGGAGAACCTCCCAGACCGCTTTGGCCTGGGCGATGTCGCCAAGGAGCTTGTTGGCACCGACGAAGATGCGTTTCGGCGACTGCTTCGAAAGTTCCAAGCCGAGGACATCAGGACAGCCCCGCTTCGGCGGGAGCCGGACGAGAAATGGGCTCGGTTGGCCTTGGTTGCCATCGAGGAGGGCTTCTCGGAGGACCGAGTCATCTGGGCCATTGATGGCGGCGTGACGGCGTGGTCCGGCAACGAGTCAGATAGGTGGATTGCTCGCATGAACTCGTTCAGTCAACTGTCCGAGCACGTGGACGAACGAGTACGACGGCTTGCAACTCGCGGGAAGGAATTAGCGGAAGTCGAGCGGGACCGATATTTGAAAAAGGAGCGCGACGCGCAGGTGCGAGGCTGGTGACGCGAACTGCAGGCCCGTGTCCAGGGACGACCGGTGCAACAAGCAGTCAATGGCCGCCCCCTCGGGGCGATATCATCGGAACGATACCGCCCCGGAGGATGGGTCTCAGGCGCGAATCTGAGGCTCCGTGAGCGGCGCGATTACACCCCGAAGTCCCAGCTCGCACCTTCGTGGTACTTGCCGAGGACGATCTTGGAGATGAGGATGCGGTGCACCTCGTCCGGGCCGTCGGCGATGCGGAGCGTGCGAGCGCCCGTGTACATGCCGGAGAGCGGGGTGTAACCGGAAACGCCCATGGCACCGTGAACCTGGATGGCGCGATCGACGACCCGTTCGAAGGCCGCGGGCACGAAGATCTTGATCGCCGAGATGTCGGTGCGCGGGTCGCTGGTGCCCCGGTCGATTACCTGGGCCGCGTGGATCGTCATCAGGCGGGCAGCCTGGATGTCGATGTACGAGTCGGCGATGAACCCCTGGATGAACTGCTTGCCCTCGAGCTTGCCGCCGTGGACTTCGCGGTCCATGGCGCGGCGGACCATGAGATCGAAGGCGCGCCACATCTGGCCGACGGAGTTCATGCAGTGGAAGACGCGGCCGGCGCCGAGGCGATCCTGCGCGGCCTGGTGGCCGGTGCCGGTGCGCCCGAGCTGATTCGTCACGGGGACGCGGACGTTGTCGTAGACGATCTCGCAGTGGTTCGAGTTCAGGCCCCAGACGGGGATGCGGCGGACGAGCTTGAAGCCGGGGGTGTCGGTCGGGACGATGATCTGGGTCATCTTCTCGCGCGTGCCGCCCGTGCCGTCGGCCTCTTCGGTTCGGCACATGACGATCGCGAAGGCCGCGCCGTCGGCGCCGGAGGTGAACCACTTGCGGCCGTTGATCACCCAGTCGTCGCCGTCACGGATCGCGCGGGTCTGGATGGCGTAGGGGTTCGAGCCGGCGGCGTCGGGTTCGGTCATCGAGAAGCAAGAGCGGATCTCGCCGCGGATGGAGGGTTCGAGCCACTTTTTCTTCTGTTCGTCGGTGCCGTACTTGAGGAGGATGGTCTGGTTACCGGAATCGGGGGCGACGACGCCGAACAGGGTATTGGAGAACGGGCTCCAGGCGAGGATCTCGTTCATGTAGGCGTGCTTGAGGAAGCCGATGCCCATGCCGCCGTATTCCTTGGGCAGGTGGGGCGCCCAGAGGCCGGCCTTTTTGACCACATCCTGGATCTCGTGCGCCAGGCGGGGGCGGTCGGGGTGGTCCCAGTGGAGGCGATCCTCGTTGGGGATGATGTAGCGGTTCACGATGTTCGCGGTTCCGGTGCGGACGTCGTTGATCTCGGGATCGAGATCAGGGATGGGTGCGACCTGCATGAAGAGCCTCAAACGAAGAGTGGGCGGCGTTGCGCCCGCGTTGTGGAGGGAAGTTTAGCCGGAAAATGTCCACGGGTCATAAGGCGAGACATGTTTGCGCTGGGCGCTTCCTCGGATCGCTCGTCGTGACGCGCTTCTTCCCAGCAACCCGCGAGCCATGCGATCAGTACCCCAAGCGTCAGCGAGCGGGCTTACCGCGGCGGGACGTCCTGCCCCTCCAAAACGTACCGGCAGGCTCGCTCGATCTGGACCTCGTCCCAGAGATACACGGTGCTCCCGTGATAGGACCATATGCGGTCGCCTTTGCCGGCCAACCCGTGCTCCACCAGCCGCCGGGTACACCACGCTTTCAGGTCCGTCATAATCCGCTCCGGCCGCACGCCGGCTGCGACAACCACATGGACATGACTCGGTCGAGCCTGGTGCGCGAACAGCGCCCAGCTTCGATGGTCGCAGACCTCACGGATCGTGGCGTCCACGACTGCCCTGGCCGGTGCATCAAGGGTGACTGGCCGAGCCGTCAGCTTCTGTCGCTCGCGGGCCTCACGCTCGACGTTTTCGGCAAGGAATGGAGAGTCGTGGGCGTTGTGGAGGCGATCGACTGAGCCCCTCGGGTCCCCGTGCAGCCAGGTGCCGTAGCAGCGCCATGTGACGAGGTAGGCAGACAGCGTGCTGCCCGCTCGCTCACGCTCGGGGTACTGATCGCCTGAGGAGCCGCCCATCGGCGGGAGTCTAACACCGCGCTTGAAACCAGATGTTACCGCCGTCACGGTCTCCCATTCGCTCGCGCCCTACGCGATCAGCCGCTTGCGCATCCCGTAGAGCGCCAACCAGTAGAAGAACGCCGTTGCCACCAGCAGGAAGGCGAGGTCGGCGAACATGGAAGCGTGCAGGTGGCCGTTGATGAACCCGCGATAGAGGTTCACGGCGTGCGTGAGCGGGATGAACCAGCCCGCGATCTGCGCCCAGCGCGGGAGCTCGTCGAACGGGAAGAAGGCGCCGCCGAACCAGAACATCGGGTTCACGATGAGGTTGAAGAAGTAGCTGAACTGGCTCATCGCGCGGGCGACGCTCGCGAAACAGATCGAGATCGCGCTGAAGAGCAGGCCGGGGATGACGGCGACGGGGACGACGAGGATGGCGAGCGGCGACTCGACCATGTGCAGCCACGGGGTGAGCGCGGTCGCGACGATCAGGATGTAGGTGGCGTTGATGAGCGAGCGGGTCGTCCCCCAGAGGATCTCGCCGGTGATCACATCGTCCACGCTGACGGGGGTGGCGATGACGGCGCGGTAGGTGCCCTGCATCTCGAGCTTGACGTAGCTGCCCCAGGCGCATTCGAAGACGCAGGCGAACATCGGGAACATGGCCAGCAAACCGGGGCCGAGGAAGGCGACGTACTCCTGGCCACTGCCGAGCTTGACGAACTGGCCGAGGCCGAGGCCAAGCGCCAGGATGACGAACACCGGCTCGACCAGCTGGGCGACGAACTCGGACTTCCAGAGCTGCAGGAGCACGTCGCGGTTGCGCTGCCAGACGCGGTAGGCGCCGATGGAGATGTCGGGCGTGGTGGCAAAGGCGGTCAATCGAGCAGTCCCCTTCCCGTGAGGCGGAGGAAGACGTCCTCCAGGTTGCCGGGCCGGAGGAACGCCCGCGAGGGATTCCCCACGGCGAGCGCAATCCGTTCCGCGGTTGGGCCGGCGCCGAAGACGTAGACGATGTCCTCGACCTCTTCGACGGCGACGCCGGGGATGTTCCGGACTTCGGACAACAGAGAAACGAGCTCTTCCGGGGAGAGCCGAAGCTCGAGGACGCGCTCACCGGCGTGCTCAGCGATGAGCGCGTGCGGGTTGCCCTCGCAGAGCACCTTGCCGCGGTGCATGATCACCAGGCGGTCGCAGAGGTGGGCGGCCTCGTCCATGTAGTGCGTCGTGAGGAGCATCGTGACGCCGCGCGTCTTGAGAAGCCGGAGCTTTTGCCAGACGAGGTGGCGGGCCTGGGGGTCGAGCCCGGTGGTCGGCTCGTCGAGGACGAGAATCGAGGGCTCGTGCACCAGGGCGCGGGCGATGACCAGGCGGCGCTTCATGCCGCCCGAGAGGTCGTCGATCTTCGCGCCGGCCTTCTCGGTGAGCTGGAAAAGCTCGAGCACTTCGTCGATCCGCGGCCCCGCGACCCGCGCGCTCAGCCCGTAATAGCGGGCGTAGACCTCGAGGTTCTTGCGGACGGGGAGATCCTCATCGAGGTTATCCTCCTGCGGCACAAGACCGAGCCGGCGCTTGACCTCGCGGGCGTGGGTGCGGACGTCGAGCCCGGCGACGCGCAGCGAGCCAGCGCTGACGGGCGACGAGCAAGCGACCATCTTGATGGTCGTGCTCTTGCCGGCGCCGTTGGGGCCGAGCACGCCGAAACACTCGTTCTCGCGAACGGTGAAGGAGATGCCGTCGACGGCGGGAAACGCGCCGTAGCGCTTGACGAGGCTCTCAGCCTCGATGACGAGATCGTTCAATTGAGGAACCCCTGTGTCGGCGCGGCGCAACACGAGGCCGCGTGTCGGACGAAACGGGCGCGCCCCCCAAACACGGGCGGGAGACGCGGCAGGGGAACTCAGCGCTGGCTCATAGTGCTGAGCATCCTAGCGCAAACCGCCGGCGGTTGTCATGGACACCAAACCGGGTGGGCGCCCTGGTTCATGCGGCCACGGGGGCCGCGGCTACCGGCGAGGCGCTAGTCGAACGACTCGTCGTCCGCCTCGATGTCGACGTCGGGGGTGGTTGTGTCGCCGTCGTCGCCGGTTTCGGTCCAGCCGTCGGGCTCTTCCTCGTCCTCCACCTCGTCGTCGCCGTATTCGATGTCCTCGCCTTCCTTGCGGAGGAGTCCCTTGCGGGTGTAGGCGCGGATATCGGTGACGCGGGACTGCGGGAAGCTGACCTTGCCGATGTTCGCGGCATGTTGGAAGGTCTCGCGGATGACGACGCGCGGCTCGCCCTGGGTCGTGACGATGGCGGCGGCGTATTCGTTTCCCGCGTCCATCAGCTTCGCGAGGCGGAGGCCGATACGGGGCTCGACCATGCCGACATATTCGCCCTTGGTGTTGTGAACGTTGACGGCGTTGCCCTGGACGCGCAGCTCGACGAGGTCGCCGGCGTCGAGCAGCTCGACGAGCGCCGCGTCGGTGGCCTGGAGACGGGCAACCGTCGAGGAACCCGTTTCCTCGACAAAGAGGCGGGTGTCGAGTTGCGAGGGAGCGGCCGAGGCGACGGCCGTGTCCTGCATGCTGGCGAGGCGGTCGAGGTTGCGGCGCGCGATCGTGTTGGTCGGGTCGAGCTCGATGGAGCGGCCGTACGACTTGCGGGCGTCCGTCACCTGGCCAAGCTCGGTCTGCGCCTTGCCAAGGCGGTTCCAGGCCTCCGGCTCGTCGCCAAAGATGCGAATGAATTCGCGGTTCGCGTTTGCGGCCTCGGACCAGCGGCTGTTGACGGCCGCCTTGACCGCCTGATCGGTCAACTGCTTACGCAGCCGCTGGCGCTCGTCCTGGGTCATGGTTGCGAGATCGGGATCGTTGCTCATAGTCTCAATACGTCCACCGCCACGAACGGGAAAGAATACGTCGCCGGAGAATCAAGGGCAATTCGGCGGGCATAGCGGGGCTCGCCGCCGCACGGATAGGATGAAGCGCAATGGTAGCATCGGCGGCGCTACACGCGCGCATGGAAAAAGCCTGGGGCGAAGTGTCGGCCCGCTTCTCGGCATACGAGCTCGTGCTCCCCGGAAGCCCAGCGTTTGTCTGCCAGGCCGAAGCCTGCCAGGCGCAGTGTTGCCGGGCGTTTTCCGTGAACCTGGGCGACGCGGAGGTTGAGCGGTTGGCGCGGGAGAACGGGACGGCGCCGATCGAGTTCCTCGAATGCGAAGACGGCAAGCCGATCGCGCTGCCGCTGGCGCAGCCGTACCTGCTGGCGCGCGCTGAGGGCCGCTGCAAGCAGCTCGGCGCGGATCTGTTGTGCGGCGCATACGCGGGCCGGCCGAACGCCTGCCGCCTCTACCCGTACTTCGTCATCTTCGTCGATCCCGGGACGGCGCGGCCGGTCTACGCCGAGCTCGAGGGCATGGAGCCATCGTTCCAAGCGGCCCTCGGCTCGGATACGGTGGGGCCGTACGAGGCGCTTCTGCTGGGGCACACGGACTGCCCGGGGTTTACGGGACCTGCGATGAGCGAGCGCGAGTGGCGGCAGCTCATGGAAGAAACGTACCGGCTCCAATTCGGGGCGGTTTGAGCCTCGCAGTGGACGGGGCGCGGATCGCGTCTTCGCGGTACGCTGGCTGGCGAGGCTGATTCACCACTCGTGACTTCCCGACAACTTGCAGTGCTGCTGGCGCTCGCCAGCATCTGGGGCGCTTCGTTCCTCTTCATCAAGGTGCTGGTGGACGCCGGCGTGGGGGCCACGGGCGTCACGGCCGGGCGGTCGAGCCTGGGATTCCTGACGCTCGTGCCGCTCGCGTATCGCTTCCGGAATCAGTTTCCGCGCGATCGGAAGACGTGGGCCGCGCTGGCGTTCCTCGGATTGTTGAACTTCGGTCTGCCGTGGACGCTGTTCGGAATTGCCGCGCAGCACGCGCCGAGCGGCGCGTCCTCGGTGGTGAACGCGCTCCAACCGCTGTGGGCGGCGCTCTTCGCGGTGGTGCTCCTGAAGTCCGAGCAGTTCGGCGCGCGGCGGGTTACGGGGCTGATCCTGGGCTTCGCCGGGGTCTGCGCGCTGATGGGTCAAGATATGCTCGACAGCGACCGCGCCGGCGCCGGCGCAATTGTCTTGATGGCGGGCGCGACGGCCTGCTACGCGCTGGCGGGAGTGCTGATTGGGCGCTGGCTGCGGCACGTGCCGGCGTTTCCGCTGGGGTTCGCCCAGGTCGGTTTTTCGGCGCTGTACCTGCTTCCGATCGCGCTGGCGACGGGAGCGTATTCGCACGCGGACTTCACGCCGGGCCCCGTCTTGAGCCTCCTCGTGCTCGGCGGTGGCGGATCGGGCCTGGCGATCGTGGCGTTCATGTGGCTCATCCAGCAGATCGGGCCCGTCCGCGCCGCGGTGGTGACGTACCTGCTGCCGCCGGTGGGAGTGACGCTGGGCTGGCTGGTGCTGGGCGAACCGGTGGGGTGGAATCTGATCCTGGGGCTGGCGTTCATCATCTCCGGGGTTGCCCTGGTGCAGGGGACGCCGGCGGCGGCGCTCTTCCGGCGGCTCTCGCCGGGCCCGGCGCGGGAGCCCGTGGTGGAACCGGCTGAATGACCGTCACCTTGCTCTCCTGCCATGTCTGATAAGCTCCGAGCATGGCAAGCGGATTCCTTGCGGTGCGGCCCGAAGTGCGAGCGATCGAGGAGCGGATCGTGGCGACACGCCGCGACCTGCACGAGCACCCCGAGCTTTCGTGGAAGGAAGAGCGCACCCAGCGGCTGATCCTGGAGCGGCTGCGGGAGATCGGGCTCGACGACGTGCGGGCGACAGCGCGCACCGGCGCCACCGGGCTCGTCACCGGCGGGCGGCCGGGCATGGCCGTCCTCTGGAGAGCCGACATCGACGCGCTCCCGGTGCCGGAAAAGACCGGGCTGGCCTACGCCTCGCGCACGGCGAACGTGATGCACGCCTGCGGGCACGACGCCCACACGGCGATCGCGCTGGGGATCGCCGAGACGCTGCAGGCGAAGCGGAAATCTCTCGCCGGCGCGGTGCGCTTCGTGTTCCAGCCGGCGGAAGAAGCCTCGGGCGGCGCCCAGGCCTGTGTTGCCGACGGGATCCTGGAAACGCCGCGGATTGAACGCGCGCTCGGGTTGCACATCAGCGCCGACGTCCCCCTGGGCGCGATCAACGTCGCGGCCGGCCCATTTTTCGCCGCGCCAACCTTCTTCAAGGTGGAAATCACCGGCAAGGGCGGGCATGCAGCCGCGCCACACCAGTCGATCGACGCCGTCGTCGTTGCCGCCCACGTAATCACCGCGTTGCAGACGGTCGTCAGCCGCTCGCTCGCGCCGACCGACACGGGCGTCCTGACCGTCGGCACGATGAAGGCTGGCTTCCGCTGGAACGTGATTGCCGAGTCGGCCACGCTCACCGGCACGATCCGCACCTACAACGACCGGGTGCTGGAGAAGACGCTGCGGGCGGCCGAGCAGGTGATTTCCGGGGTGTGCGCGGCGTTCGGGGCGACGTACGAGTTCGAGCACGAGACCGGCTGCCCGCCGCTGGTGAATGACGAGCGGGTGACGCGCTATGTGAAAGAGCAGGCCGCGAAATTCTTCGGGCCAGGCGCGATCTACGGTTCGGCGAGCATGGGCGCGGAGGACATGGCGGTGTTCCTGAACGAGGCGCCCGGCTGCTACTTCTGGCTCGGGGCGCGGAACGAGGCGAAGGGCATCGCCGGCCGGCACCATGACCCGGGCTTCGTCATCGACGAAGACGCGCTCGCGCTCGGCGTGGAGTTCGGCGTGCGGCTCCTCGAAGGGCTGCTCGGAGGCTGAGCCCGCGGCTCAACCGGCGAACATCCCGCCGTCGACGAAGAGGATCTCTCCAGTCACGTAGCTCGACTCGTCGCTGGCGAGGAAGAGGGCCATGTTCGCGATCTCGTCCGGCTCGCCGAGACGGCCCATCGGCGTGACGGCGAGCATGTCGCGCATCCGCTCCTCGTCGTTCTGGGCGTAGGCGGTCATGGGCGTGTCGGTGTAACCGGGGCCGATCGCGTTGACGCGAACGCCGGTGCGGGCGATCTCGAGCGCGAGGACCTTGGTGAGCATCCAGACGCCGGCCTTCGAGACCGAATACTCGGCGGCATGGGCGAGCGGCACCTTGGCGGCGACGGAGGCGATATTGACGATCGAGCCCGGGCGGCCCGTCGCGATCATGCGCCGCGCGATCGCGCGGTCCGTGAGCATGACGCCCGTGAGGTTGACGTTCAGCACCTTCTCCCAGTATTCGACCGGCTTTGTGAGGATCGTCGGCCGCTCGAAGTTCGCCGGGACTGCCATTGGGGCAGCGCCGCTGACGTAGAGGGCGTTCGAAATGCCCGCGGCGGCGACCGCCACGTCGATCCGGCCGAACTCCGTGATCGCGCGGTCGGCCATGGCTTCATTCTCCACCTCGGAGCTGGTGTCGACCCGCATGAAGCTGGACTTGCGGCCGAGTTCGCGGACGGCGGCGGCGGTTTCGGCGCCGCGGGATTCGTCGAGGTCCGCGACGAGCACGTCGCAGCCTTCCCGCGCGAAGCGGAGGGCGCAGGCACGGCCGATGCCGCTCGCCCCGCCGGTGATCACCGCTGCCCTTCCTTCGAGCCTGCCTGCCATGTGCGGATCCCTCCGGTTTGGTTATGGCGGCATTCTACGCATGCGCCTGGGAAGCGGGGGCCGGCGCTCGCGGGCGCCGCGTCAGGTAGGATTGGCGGGCATGGCAGAAGAGAGCCGGGGCGCGGTTTTCGCGGCGATGGGCGCGAACCTGGGTATCGCCGTGGGAAAGCTGACCGCGGGGCTTTTGACCGGGAGCGGGGCCATGCTGGCGGAGGCGGGCCATTCGTTCGCAGACACCATCAACCAGGTGTTCCTGCTGATCGGGCTCAACCTGGCGGGGACCAGGGCCGACGAGCGGCATCCGCACGGCTACGGCAAGGAAGGCTTCTTCTGGTCGTTCCTCGCGGCCATCTTCATCTTCGTGGCTGGTGCAACGTTCTCCGTGTATGAAGGCGTACGAACGCTCGTCCAGAACGACACCGGCCAACACAGCCGCGGCGAGATCGTCCTCGCCTACGCCGTGCTGGGGATGGCCGCGCTGTTCGAAGGGTCGTCCTGGTCGGTGGCGGTGCGGGCCATGCGCCGCGGCGCCCGCGAGCGCGCCTGGAGCTTCGTGCGCTACCTGAAGCGATCGCCGGACCTGACGGCCAAGGCGGTCTTCTGGGAGGACAGCGCCGCGATGGTTGGCCTGGCGCTGGCCGCGACCGGCCTCGGGCTCTCGGAGCTGACGGGGACCGAGCGCTGGGACGGGATGGCCTCGCTGGGGATCGGCGTGGTGCTCGCCCTGGCGGCGTTCTTGCTCGGCGTCCAGTCGCGCTCGCTGCTGCTTGGGGAAGCGGCGAACCCTGAAACGCGCGACGCGATCCGGCAAACGCTCGAGGCGTTCCCCGAAGTCAACGGCATTGTCCGGCTTCTCACCATGCAGCTCGGCGCCCGGAGCGTTCTCGTGACAGGCGAGATCGAGGTTCGGCGCGGGCTGACGACCGAGCAGATCGAGGACCTGCTCACGCGGATTGACTCCCGGCTGAGCGAGACGGTCCCGGAGATCAGCGACACGTTCTGGGAGCTGCACCCGTGCCTGAAGTGAGCCGCGGACTCGCGCTGATGCGGGCTACTCGCTGATCCAGCGGTCGACGTCGCGCGGCCAGGGGAGCAGCTCGGCCGGCTGGAACCAGAGGCCGATCTCCCGCGCGGCGCTTTCGGGGCTGTCGCTGGCGTGGACGAGGTTCCGGCCCTTTTCGAGCCCGAAGTCGCCACGGATGCTCCCCGGTGTCGCTTTCAGCGGGTCGGTGGCTCCGTTGGTCTCGCGCACGGCCGCGATCGCGATCGGCCCTTCGAGGACGGCGGCGACGACCGGCGAGCTCGTGATGTAGTCGACGAGGCCAGGGAAGAATGGCTTGCCTTCGTGCTCCGCGTAGTGCTGGCGGGCGAGCTCGCGGCTCACGGCCATCAGCTTTAGGCCGACGGCTTTCAGGCCGCGGCGCTCATAGCGGGCAAGGATTTCGCCGGCGAGTCCGCGCTGCATGGCGTCGGGCTTGACGAGGATGAGGGTGCGTTCGGTGGTGGCCATTCCGTGGGTCTCCCGTTCGTGATGTCGAGGTGATCAGTGGCCGGCAACGGGCCGGCGGGGGGTCGTGATGTTGGGCTCGCGGAGGTAGATAGCGGTGGCTCCGCCTTCGCCGTCCATGCGGCGGAGCGCGCGTTCGAGACCGGCGCGGCAGCGGGCCTCGGGGCCAATCTCCAGTCCGCCCAGCACGCCCGCTTGCTCTCCCGCGAGCACGCGTCCGCGGAGGTCGCCGGGGCGAACTCCTGTCAGCGGGCCGGTGGCCTCGCCGTGTTCGAAATCCTGCGCGGCGAACTCGCCGCGGCCCGCCGGATGGATCGCGGTCAGCGCCTGGAGACCGCTGGCGGCGGCAACGCTCTCCAGCGTGGGGATGCCGCGGACGGGGACGCCACGAGCGAGGCCAAGCCCCTGCGCGGTAGCGATCCCGACGCGGAGACCGGCGTAACTGCCGGGACCACGGGTGACGACGATCGCGGAGAGGCGCTCGCGGAGCGGGCCAAGCAGCTCGTCGATCGCGCGCAGGAGGAGCCGCGAATGATCCTGGGCACCGTCGAGGGCGAGCGAGCCCGCGACTTCTCCGTCGACGGCGAACGCCAGGGCGATGTCCGAGGAGGCGGTGTCGACCGCGAGGACGACGTTCACTCGCTCAACGCGTCGACCAACGCGGCGCCACGCTCACCGCGGGGAAGGAACTTCAGGCGGCGCTGACGGTCCATGTCGCCGTAGCGCAGCTCGACCACGAGACCGTCGCCGGGAAGGAGCTCCGCGCCGCGCTCGGGCCATTCGATGACGAGGACACCGCGCTCGGCGTAGTCCCACAGACCGAGCTCATCCAGCTCCTCGACGTCCTCGACGCGGTAGAGATCGACGTGGAAGAGCATTTCGCGGCCCTCATATTCATTCATGAGGACGAACGAGGGGCTGTTGACGGGCGCGGAGCATTCGAGACCGCGGCCGATGCCCTGGGTGAGACAGGTCTTGCCGGTGCCAAGATCGCCGCTGAGGAGGACCACGTCGCCTACGTGAAGCGCTCTGCCGAGCCGCTCGCCGAGCCGCCGCGTCTCTTCCTCGCTCGCCGTCACGAGCTCCAGATCATGCTGTTCGGACATCGTTCCAAGTATAGGAGGGCCTGCCGTTACGCCATATTCGCGTGTAGGCTGGCAGGGTATGCGAGTGGCTGTCACGTTCCCGGTCGACGAGGCCGCGCTCGCCCGGATTCGTGGCGTCGATTCGCGGATCGAGGTGCTCGACCTCGGCGAAATCTCGGGAAGAACGCCGCCGGGCGAGGAGGCGCGGGAGCGCCTGCTCAACGAGATCGCGCGGGCGGAGATCATGCTTGGCCCGAATCGTATACCAATCGAGTATTTCGATGGCGCTATAGGCTTGAAGTGGTTTCAGTCGATCAACGCCGGCGCGGAGCGGCTGGATCGCGACGGCCTGCTCCGGCGCGGCTTCACCGTGACGACCGCCGCGGGGCTGGCCGCCGGCCCGATCGCCGAGTACGTCCTGGGAACGATGGTGATGCTGGCGAAGGGACTGCACCTGTCCGTGCGCCATCAGCAAGAGCGGCACTGGGCGTTCCGGTTCACGGGCGAGCTGGCGGCAAAGACGTTGGGAATCATCGGCCTCGGCGAGATCGGCCGGGAGACGGCGCGGCGCGCGCGGCCGTTCGGCATGCGCATCCTCGCCTCACGACGGCACGCGGCGGCCGGCGCCACCGACCCGGACTGCGACGATCTTGTCCCGATGGCGGAGCTCGGCCGCCTTCTCGCTGAATCTGATTACGTTGTCCTCGCGGTTCCGCTCACCGCGGAGACATCCGGGCTGATCGGTGCGCGTGAACTGAGCCAAATGAAGCCCACGGCGTTTCTCGTGAACGTTTCGCGGGGCGAGGTGGTGGACCAGGGCGCGCTCGTGACGGCGCTGCAATCGGGGATCATCGCGGGGGCGGCGCTGGACGTGACAGACCCGGAGCCATTGCCGGATGACAGCCCGCTGTGGGCGATGGAGAACGTGATCGTCACTCCGCACATCTCCGGCGCGGTAGAGGGCTACGGGCGCCGGGCGGTGGAGTTCTTCGTCGCGAACCTGGAGCGCTATCTTCGCGGTGAGCCGCTCGCGCACATGGCCAATCCGGAGCTTGGTTACTGATGGTGGCGGTCAAATCTTTCGTTTGACCCGAAGCATTACCGGCCCTAGTCTAATTGCGAAATCGTATGTTAGGAGGGCGGTCCGCCTGGCGCGGCCGCACCTGGAGTAGCAATCATGAAGACGACGATCGAAGGCAAGGCGCCGGTTTCGGCCAGTCTCGGCAACCGGATTCGCACGGCCCGGCGCGACGCGGGAATGAGCCAGGGTCAACTTGCCACGGCGCTGAACACAACGCAGAGCGCCATCAGCCTGTACGAAGCGGGGCAGCGTTCGGTTGGCATCGACATGCTTCTCAACGTTGCCCGGATCCTGAACCGGCCGCTGCACTATTTCCTGGGAGAAGACGGCGACATGCTGTACGTGAAGGACAGCCATATCGCCGCGCTGATCAGCGAGCTCGAAGGCCATCCCGAGGATCTGCCCGAGCTGCTCGGCTACTGGAACTTCCTCCGCTGGCGCCGAGCGCAACCGGCGACACCGGCATTGAGCACGAACGGCAACGGACCCCATTAAACTCTGGCCGAACCCATGCCGGGGCTGGAGGCGCCATGGCTCGCTGCCAGTGTGACGTGACCGACGCCCGGCGCCTGCTTAACCCCGGGCCCGTCGCCATAGTCACGACCTCGTGGCGCGCCGAGGCGAACGCCGCGCCGGTCTCCTGGACGGCGCCGCTCTCGATGGGGCCGCCGCTCGTCGGCTGCGTCATCCACCCGCACCGCCACACGGCGGACATGATCCGGTTTAGCGAGGAGTTTGCGATCAACATCCCGGGGCCGGACCTGCTCAAGCAGACGGCATTCCTGGGATCAATCTCCGGGCTGCAAACGAACAAGATTGAAGCGGCCGGGCTGGAAACGTTCGGCGCCCAGTCGATCAGCGCCCCGCTGATCGAGGGCTGCCTCGCCTGGATCGAATGCGGCCTGGTCGACGTCATCCCCGTAGGCGACCACACCCTCTTCGTCGGCAACGTTGTGAAGGTCCAGGCGCTGGACGAAGCCTACGCGCAGCGCTGGCTGTTGAACGAGCGGAAGTACAGCCCGCTCACCTACCTCGGCGGGAGCCACTACGCCGTCGTCTCCGAGCCGCTCGAAGCGATCGTCCAGACGTCTGCCGAAGGAAGCCTCATCGCCGAAACAGCCGAGGAGCGCGAAGCGCGCGAAGAGCACGAGGCGACCGAGCGCGAGCGGCGGCAGGCCGAGGGCGAGGAAGGCTTCGAGCAGATGCAGCGCGCGGAGCGGAGCGGCGAGAAACGGGTCTTCTAAGCGCCTGTTCAGCCCGCCTTCGGTGAACCAGCCGCGAGGCTACTCGCCCGTGAACACCGGCGCGCGCTTTTCGAGGAAGGCCTGGCGCGCTTCCTTGCCGTCTTCGCTGGCGAACGCCCGGCCGATGCTGGAGATCTCGAGCCGCAACTGCGCTTCGACGTCGATCGCGGTCGTCGCCCGGACGACCGTCCGCTTGGTCATCCGCGACGTGATCGGCGAGATCGAAGCGAGCTGCTGACAATACTCGGCCAGGCGTGCCTCGAACCGGTCGTCGTCCACCACTTCGCCGACAATGCCGAGGGCCAGCGCTTCGTCGGCGGTCACGGTCTTGTTTTCGAGCAGGAAGCGCATCGTCTTCTCGTAGCCGATCGCCTGCGAGAGCGTCCAGGTCATCCCGCCGTCGGGAGAGCCGCCGATGCGGGGGTAGCCGGCGAGGATCCTGGCGCTTCGAGCCATGAGGCGAATGTCCGCCGCCAACGCGAGCGACAGCCCGCCGCCGACCGCGACGCCGTTGATCCCCGCGACCACCGGCTTCTCGCAATCGCGCCGCATGCTGAGGACGAAATTCGAGATCCAAGAGAGGTCGTCGAGCTGGCGCGTGAGGGGCGACTGGGGGTTGTGGCTGGGGCCCGGCCCGCGCAGATCGAGACCCGAGCAGAAGGAGTCGCCGCTGCCGGTGATCGCGATGACCCAGACCGAGTCGTCGGCTGCGGCCTCGCGGACAGCTCCGACAACGCCCCAGGCAAGCTCGTCGTTGAGGGCGTTCTTCACCTCCGGGCGGTTGAGCCGGATGGTGCGAACGTGGCCGTTGTCGGCAATCTTGATGGCGCTCATGGATCTTCTCCTGGCGGGTCTGGCCGGGTGAGTTGCACGGAGCAACCGGGCCGGTGACGGCTATTGTAGGGGCTGGCGCAAAACGGCACACGGCCTGGGCGCCGCCCGCCGGCCGGCTCAGAAGCTGCTGAAATCGGGCTCGCGCTTTTCGATGAAGGCGTTAACGCCTTCCTGGAACTCCGCGCTCTTGAGGCTCTGCTTCTGATTGCCCCATTCGAAGGCGAGCTGGTCCTCGAGGGTCGCGGTGGGCGAACGCCGGAGCGCCTGGCGGGTGAGCGAGAGTGCGGCAGGCGGCTGTTTTGCGAGGTCATGGGCAAGGGCAAGCGCCTCGGGAAGGAGCTGATCGTGGGGCACGACCTTCGACACGAGCCCGAGCGCGAGCGCTTCCTCGGCGCCGATGATCCGCCCGCTGTAGAAGAGACTGTTGGCCTGCTCGATGCCCACGAGCCGTGGCAGGAACCAGGACAGGCCGAAATCGGGGCCGAGAGCGCGCTTGATGAAGATGGTTCCGAAGCGGGCCTGGTCGCTCGCGATGCGGAGGTCGAACGCGCAGGCGAGGCCGAACCCCGCGCCAACCGCCGCGCCGTTCACGGCGGCGATGGTCGGCTTGCCGGCGTGGTAGAAGTTGAGGATGGTGCGGCCCGCGTCGCCCATGGGGTCGAGAGCCGCGAAGCGTGGATTGGAGGGGCCGTCGCCGCGGCTGCCGAGGCCGCCGGGAACCAGATCGGCGCCGGCGCAGAAGCCCCGGCCCTCGCCCGTCACGACGAACGCACGGACACGGTCGTCGCGGCGGCCCTCGTCGATGGCGGCGTTGAATTCGGGCACGAGCATTCCGCCCATCGAGTTCATGCGGTCGGGGCGGTTGAAGCGAATGACCATGACAGCGCCGTCGCGCTCGACCAGACAATCGGGCATGGGTGCGGAATCCTCGGAGAAGTTGCACTGATTCTGACGGTGAGACGGCTGGATGCAAAGCGGCCGGCCGGGGCGGGCCGTTACGTGAGCTCCGCCGCTGGCGATCGCGCGCCTGGTTGTGTACGGTTGGCGTTCGCGCGGGAGTGGATCTCGGCCGGTGTCGGGCTTCGTCTTCAAAACGAGTGCGCCGCCGCAAGCGCGGCGGCGGGTGGGTTCGACTCCCATGCACTCCCGCCAGGATCCGATTGCCGATTGCCGATTGGCGACTCGCGGTTGGCGATTGCGAGGTCTCCAATCGCGGCGAATCTTCAGGAAAGGATCGTTTGGCCCAGTCCTACGGGGCCGGTTGGCCCTGCGCTGGCGGCAGGTGGCCCAAACAATGGGGCCATCCTCCTCTTGCAGGCCGGGGGTATCGCCATGTCCGACGTACGGATTCGACGGGAAGGATCTTTCTGGGTCGTGGTGATCGACGGCGACCACGACGAGCGCGAGCGGTTTCCGACGATGGAAGCGGCCGTCGAGTGGTCGTTCAAGCGGGCGATGGCGGAACGGCCGGTGACGGTGGCGCTGGACCGGGCGAAGGACGACGAGCTCGTCCTCTGCAGCTACCCGAGCTGAGGCGGGCGGCCTTCTCGCTCTCCCCCGAGAAGGCGGCAAGAACCCGTCGCTCTGATAAACTGAGACCATGACCGCGAGAGAGCTGCTTCGTGGACTGGTTGACAGCCTCTCGGAAGAAGATGCCCGCAAGCTCCTCGAGTTCTATCAGTCGGACGCGTTCGACGAGCAAGAGGAGTTCACCGAAGCCGAGATCGAGGAGATCCTGCGCGCGCGCGACGAGATGCGCACCGAGGGCGGCATCCCCTGGGACGAGGTCAAGGACAAACTCCACTTGTGAGGTATTCCGTCGAACTCCATCGGGATGCCGAGCGGTACGTGTCCCGTCTGGACCGTCGACGACAGAAGCAGATTGCGGCCAGCATCGACCACCTGGCGCGAGACCCCTTCGACCCCGAGCTCTCGAAGCCATTGCATGGAAAACTTTCGGGGCTGCGCTCCTGTCGCGTAGCTGACCTCCGGATCCTGTTCGATGTGGTGAGTGAGCGGTTGCTGGTCCACATCGTGGATATCGGGCCGAGGGGCGATGTCCACAAGCGATGAGCGCGCCTCGTCCCCTCCCCGCGGGGTAACAACTCGCCGCCACCTCCCAAGACCCTCTCGGGTTTGCGTGTGCCAACGGCGAGTCCCCATTCGGGAAACCCCTGATCTTTCTGTATCGGGCGACCCTTTGACGCGCCCGCCGGCAATGTCCTCTGTGCAGGCGATTGCCCCCCGCCTGCGGGAGGAACCGATGCCCGAGAACCGTCCGACGGTAATTTGCGCCTGGTGCGGGGTGACGATCGAGGCGGGGGCGGATGCCGTCTCGCACGGCCTCTGCAGCTCGTGCGAGCCAGAAGTGGCGCGCGCCTTGGTCTCCGAGGCAGCGAACAGTGCCAACCTGGCGGCGCCGGGACCGATCACCCGGCGCTTCGCGCCTGCTACGCTTTCGGCTCATGAAAGCGATCGTGATTACCCACCCCGGCGGCCCTGACGTTCTCGAACTGCACGACATCCCCGAGCCCCTGGCCGGGCCCGACGACCTCCTTGTTCGCGTGCGGGCGACCGCCCTCAACCGTGCCGACATGCTCCAGCGAACGGGCACCTATCCGCAGCCCGGGCGGAAACCGGCGTTCGAGGTGCCGGGCCTGGAGTTCGCCGGCGAGGTGCTGAGCGCTGGCGAACGCGTTGACGGCTTCGCCGTCGGCGACCGTGTGATGGGGCTGCTGCCCGGCCAGGGCTACGCCGAGCTGGTGACCGTGCCCGCGCGGCTCGCGATGAAAGTCCCCGAGAACCTCTCCTGGGCCGAGGCAGGCGCGACTCCGGAAGTGTACATCACCGCCCACGACGCGCTGCGGCAGTGCGCGCTCGAATCGGGCGAGAGCGTCCTGATCCATGCCGCCGGCTCGGGAGTCGGCGTCGCCGCCATCCAGATTGCGCGCGTCCTGGGCGCGACGCCTGTCATGGGTACGGCCGGGAGCGCCGGGAAGCTGGCGCGGGCCGCCGAGCTGGGCATGGAAGCCGGGATCAACTATCGCGAACAGGATTTCGCGGAGGAGGTGCTGCGCATCACCGGCGGTCGCGGCGCCGACGTGGTTCTCGACGTCATCGGCGCCAGCTACTGGGAGCGGAACCTCAAGTCGCTCGCCCTCAAGGGACGCATGGTGCTCGTGGGCTCGATGGGCGGCGGCGCCGCCCCGGCCAACCTCGGGATGCTCCTCGCGAAGCGGCTCCAGGTGCGCGGAACGACGCTGCGCAGCCGGACGCTGGAGGAGAAAGCGCTGGCCACGCGCGCGTTCGAGAAGAGCATCGTTCCCCACCTGGCCTCGGGACGAGTCCGGGTTGTCGTCGATCGCGTGTTCCCGCTGGCCGAAGCCGCCGCGGCCCACGCGTACATGGAATCGAACGCGAACTTCGGCAAGATTGTGCTCGAGGTGTGAGCTGCCGTTTCAGGCTGGTTCGAAGCCGGGAAGCGGGAGCGTCGGATGGTGTAGTGGACGCCGCCGCCGCGTGCTCCGCGAGGGCCGGGCAGGCCAGTGCGTGACGACGCGCGACTCAAAAGCGCGCAGGCAGGCGGCGCAGATCCCATGAGAGATCTCGCCCCGCCCAGTCCCCCGCTGGAGCCGCTTTCCACACCACGCACAGACGATCGTCATCGGTTGACCGATCCTGATGCCGGGCCATGAGTTTGGCCAATAGGGGAGAACCCTGACGCTGGCGTGAAGCGGGCAGCCGATCGCCTGGGTAGCGCGACAGCCATGGAGCGCCGGGAGAGGGCCAGCTCACGAACTCGCCCTCGAAAACCACTCCCGACGCACTCCGCCTACCGAGAGAGTGTGGCTTCCCTGGCCGCCTCGGACGTCCGCTTCCTCCGCCGGAGCCGGGATTCCACTGCCGCTCCGCCTGCGATGGCGATGAGCAGCCAGCCAAGGGCACTCCACCTGGCGTCGCCGGACGGTGCGATCCCGTTTCCCGTCCGCGGCGGGGCAGGCGCAGCGGCCGGCGCCGGCGAGGTCAATGGCTTGCCCGGTGTAGCCACCCATGTCATGGCAAAGAGAGAAGGGGTGCTGCCGTCGTTCCCCATCCAGCCGGCACGCCCTTCGTCCATGACCGCCTGCGCACCGGGCCCGAAGGTCTGAGAGCTCCCGTCGGTGTAGTGGTAACTGGTCTGCCCGGCCAACTGGATGAAGAGGTGGAACTCGTTCATGACGTGGTTCGGGGTCCTGAACCCGGGGTCGTATTCGGTCGCCGCCTGGATGATGTCGACGACGGACGGCGCCTTGAACATTGTGCGGCGGCCGCTGGCGAAGACCCGAATCCCCGGGGAATTCGGCTGGTGCACCTGGTCAACGGCCGCGACCGCCAGGAGCGTGGTCACGAACAGGCGGGCGTTCTGCCGCGCGCTGGCATTGCTGAGGCTGAGTTTCGCGCCAGAGGGCACGGACAGGCCCTTTCCGGCCGCGACGACGTCCGCTTTGCCATCAACGTCGACCGTCAGCTCGCCACCGAGCACCGAAAGATAGTAGGGGGTCTGAGTGGAGATGACAGGAGACTTCGCGCCCGGGCTGTAATCGATCACGCTCTCGACAAGGTCGAACGTGGAACTCGGAGCGCTTACGCCACGGAACGGCGCGTTGAGAATCGTTCGAGAGGCGGGTGCGGCGCCCGCGGCCGAACTGAAGGGCAAGACGGCGGCGATGGCCGCGAGGACGGCAACCATCAGCGCCTTCTTCGTGAATAGTCGGCTTCTGGATAGTGCCATGGGATGTGCCTTCTCTACCGGTGACTTCCGCGGAAGCATCCCGCCAGCGCGCATATTGTGACCATTCGCCGATCGGCGTATTTTCGCGGCGAGATGGGAATGCAACGGGCAGATTTTGAAGCGGTACTGAGGTTCCTCGCCGACGTCTCCCACCTTGAATTCGATCGGCCTTATCCGATCGGCTTCCTCGCCCTGTTGGAGAGGCTCGTGCCGTGCGACGCCATCACGTACCAGGAGCTCGATCATGCGAGGCGCTCCTTCGCCGGCGTCGGGTTGGGTCCCGATGACGAAGTCGACATAGAGGTCTATTGGAATACCGGGCCGTGCCCGACCATGCGCTATCGCGAGCTCACTGGCGATCTTCGCGCCATCAGGACGTCAGACCTGATCGACAGGCGCCGCTACCACGAGCTGCCGATTTACCGGGACTACTTCCGGCCCTCGCGACTCGAACACATCGTCGACCTCGGCCTGCCGGCTCTGCCCGGCCGGCGCCGCTCGTTCGTCCTCTTCCGGGCATTGGGGAGCAGCGATTTCTCGGAGCGCGACCGCGATGTCCTCGAGCTGCTCCGGCCCCATCTCTACCGCATCGAGGCCGATGCCGCGCTGCGCAGACGGCTGGCCGAAGCGCTGTGCGACCCCAACCTCGACATTGAGCACGATCACAGCGCGGCGTTGACTCGCCGCGAGTACGAGGTCGTTCAGCTTGTCGCTTCGGGCAAGACGAATGCGGAAATCGCCACGGAGCTGTGGATCGCGCCGAGCACTGTCAAGAAGCACCTCGAAAACATTTACGGGAAGGTCGGAGTCGGCCGGCGGGCCGCTCTCGCCGCCCGCAGCCCCGCGGTTCGCACCTAGCCCGAGCGCTGGAAGTCTGCCGGCTTAGCGGAGTGGGGGAGAATGCGAGCGGATCGGCGTGATGGAAGGGAGCGCCGCTCGGGCGGGACGCGCGGCTGTCGGGTGCTGAGCGCACCGATCGCCTCGCACCATCCGAGGCCCGACCTGTAGGGAGGGCATGAGCGTCCCGCGCCTCCGGCGACGGCCCGTCGCCACAAGGAAAGTGGTTCGTTCGTGCGGTTGGCGACGGCCCCTTCTCGGAGCCGTCCTCAACACTGCCATGGACGCGCTGACTCTCTGTCTGCTGTTCCTGGCAGCGGGAGAGAATGTCGGACGTTGGAGCGCTGCTCACTGGCTGCTCGCTCCCACTGCTCCTCGTCAAGCTGGCATTCATTCCCGGAGGGGTTGGCGTCGTCGAGGCGACAATGTTCGCGATGTTCACGATGTTCACCAGCCTTGGCACCGGTGGCGCCGCGACGAGCGTTGCCGTTCTTGGCTACCGCCTCCTGTCGTTCTGGATTCCGACGCTGATCGGATTCGCCCTGGTTCCCCCGTTTCAGAGACAAGCGGCCGAAGAGCCACATGAG
>JAKALX010000294.1 GCA_021823905.1 Chloroflexota bacterium
ATTGACGTGGTACGCGAACCCCGAAAGGCGCCCGTCCGGCCCCATTCCCCCGACCTCGAACGCCATCCCGAGCGACTCGAGCCGTTGCTTCTCGTCTTCAAGATCGTCGACGTAGAACGCGACATGATGGAGCGTGTTCCCACCCGCGGCCGACCACACCGAATCCGCAGGGCCCTCGATGAATTCCAGCCAGGGTGGACCCGACCTCGTGAAGGCGAGACGAAGGCTGATCGGTTTGGGCGCGCCCACCGGCACGAGCACGCTCGTGTTCATCGTTCGGACCGTCGTCCACGTGTAGCCCAGCGACGTCCCGAGCTCGTCCATCGCCCGGTCAAGATCCTGCACGACGACGCCGATGTGGTAGATCTGAACCGGGTCGATCATTGCGGCATTCTACCGCGCCGCGCTCCAGCCCGCGTCCGCGGCGCGGCAGATTCAGCGGGGCCGGTCGCCCTCGATCACACCACAGCGGCGGAGGTGCTCCCTCAACAACTCGTTGAAGGCGTCCGGCTGCTCAAGGTTCGAAAGGTGGCCGGCGCCTGCGATCAGCGCAAAGCGGTTCCCGGGAATCTGGGCGGCCATGGCTTTCGTTATGTCTGGCGGAATCAAGGTGTCGTGCTCGGCGCTGACAACCAGGGCCTTCACCGACAGCTCGCGAAGGTTCGGGGTCGAGTCGGGCCGCTCCGCCATGGCCTCCGAAGCCGCGGCGATCGCTTGCGCACTCTGGTTCGCGATGATGCGCTTGACGAGCATCGCAACCTCCGCCGGCGCGCGGTCCGAAAGCAGCGGTGGCGGCTCGTTCACCAACACGTTGCCTTCCTGGCGCAGCCGCCGGGCAAGCGCGCGCCGGCGTTCCCGTGCCGGTTCGGCGTCCGCGTCGCCCCGCGTGTTCGCCAGGACCATCCCGGCTACGCGCTCCCGGTGCCTGCGCCAGAACGCTAACGCCACGTAGCCACCCATCGACAGTCCGCAAACAACGGCGTCATCGAGACCGGCTCGAGTTAATGCGTCGGCGGCGGCATCCGCGGCGCCGTCAATGGTCGGCAGGAATGTCGAAGCCGCAGCCTTCCCGAAGCCGGGGAAATCGGGGGCGACGATCGGCAGCCAGCGTTCAAGCGCGCTGACCTGCGGCGCCCACATGTCGTGATCGAGCGGAAACGCGTGGAGGAGCAAGAGTCCAGTCGCCATTTGAGACCTCCCCTGGAGCTTGGCGGCCGGCCGTTTCTCGCCTGCCACCGGACCTCAACACCATAGGATCCCGCGCAACGGTCGCACCAGTCCGGGCCGGCCTTTGTGTCCCGTTCGCCAGAGGGCCGCGCCGCCAGGCGACTACGCCTCGACGATGAGCCGCTCTAACCCGCGGAAACCCGGCACGCGCTTATAGACCAGATCCTGCTCGGCCAGTTGGAGGTTCGGGAAGCGCGCGACCAGGCGCTCGATCCCGATGACCGCCTCCAGTCGCGCCAGCGGCGCCCCCAGGCAGTACCGCCGCCCACCCCCGAATGCCAGGTGCTTCGGCTCCGCTCGTGTGACGTCGAACCGGTGGGGATCGGCGTTGGCCGCCGGGTCGTAGGCCGCGCCAGCCAGCGAAACCGTGATCGACTGGCCCGCGTGCATCGGGCAGCCCGCGATTTCCCGGTCCTCCACCGTGATCCGCCCCGAGAACGTCACCGGCGCCGCCACGCGGAGCATCTCCTCGACCGCGTTCGCGATCCGTTCCGGGTGGTCCAGAAGGAGCCGGTACTGCTCCGGGTGCTGGAGCAGCAATAACACGCCGTTCCCGATGAGGTCAGTGGTCGTGACGTTCCCGGCGGCCAGAAGCAGCGAAATCATCGAGAGGATCTCGTCGTCGTTCAGAAAATCGCCAGCCTCTTCCGCCTGGATCATCCCGGTGATGAGATCGTCGCCGGGAGCCGCACGCCGTTCGGCGATCGCCCGCCGAAGATACGCCTCCAACTCGGCCCCCGATGCCTCAGCCGCCCGCTTCGTCTCCTCGGACGCGAATGGGTCGAACCCGGCGGCGACGCCCGTGTCCGACCAGCGCTTGAAGTCCGCGCGATCGGCGGGATCGATCCCGAGCATCTCCGCGATGACGATCGTCGGGAGCGGCGCGGCGAACACCGCCATCAGGTCGAACGACTCCTGCCCGTCTACCGCGTCGAGCAGCTCGCCCGCTATCTCCGCAATACGCGGCGCCATCCGCTCCACCGCCCGCGGCGTGAAGGCCTTCTGGACGAGGGCCCGCAACCGCGTGTGGTCGGGCGGGTCGAGGAAGAGCATGCTCGGCTCGCGGTCCTCCCGGGCGCGATTGCGGAAGATCGCGTTAAAGGTGTCCGGCGCCGCCTTGCGCGGATCGACCGCCAGGCTGCGGTCGTGAAGGATCGCCTCCACGTCGTCGAAGCGCGAGACGACGTAGCGGTGGAAGAACTCGTCGTAGTGAACGCGCCCTCCCTCGCGAACAGCGTCGAGCAACGTGTACGGGTCCGCCTGGTACGCCGGGTTCATCGGCGTGAGCGCCATGCCGAGCGGAATAGGGCGAACTTCCGAAGTGCTCATCGTGACGTCCATCGCGAATATATGGCACGACTATACCGCGAGAGCAGGTGAAACGTCTCCAGGTGCGGCTGACGCGCGACACATTCCCGGCGCTCAGGCTTTCCCCGGCGCAACTGGATTCGAATGGGTGCTACCATCGCCACAAGGCGCGCGGCGACACGGCCGGGCGGACCTCCAATCACGGGTGGGAGTGACCACCATGCGCATCGGTATCCTTACGGGCGGCGGCGACGTGCCGGGCCTGAACCCCTGCATCAAAGCGTTCGTCAGCGGCGCCGCGGAACAGGGCTGGGACGTTGTCGGCATTCGCCGCGGGTGGGCGGGCCTCCTCAACTACAACCCGGCCGCGCCGCCCGAAACGACAGCCGAATGGGTCGAGCCGCTCAACAGCCGCTCGGTGCGAACGATCGACCGCTACGGCGGCACCCACCTCCACACATCGCGTACCAACCCCCAGCGAGTGCGCCTGGCGGACATGCCCGAGTTCCTGCGCGACCGCTACCCGTTCCGCGACGGCGCCGCCACCCAGGACTGCACCGGGCACGTCCTCGAAGTCATCGGCCACCTCGGCCTCGACGCCATCGTGCCGATCGGCGGCGACGACACCCTTTCCTTTGCCGTTCGCCTGCACAAGGAGGGCGTCAAGGTCGTCGCAATTCCGAAGACGATGGACAACGACGTCTATGGGACCGACTACTGCATCGGCTTCAGCACGGCCGTGACCCGCAGCGTCGATCTCATCCACACGCTGCGCACGCCGACCGGGAGCCACGAGCGGATCGCCGTGGTCGAACTCTTCGGGCGCAACAGCGGCGAGACCTCGCTCGTCTCCGCCTACCTCGCAGACGTTGACCGCGCGCTCATCAGCGAAGTTCCCTTCGACGTCGAGCGCCTCGCCGGGATGGTGGTTGCCGACCGGAAGCGCAATCCGAGCAACTACGCGATCCTGACCGTCTCCGAGGGTGCGACCCTTGTTGGCGGGCAGGTGGTCGAGTATGGCCAGGAAGACGCCTATGGCCACAAAAAGCTCGGCGGCATCGGGACAGTGGTCGGCGACGCCCTCAAGAAGCTGACGGGGATCGACATCGTGAACCAGCAGCTTGCCTACCTGATGCGGGCCGGCGCCCCCGATTCCCTCGACCGCATGGTCGCCACCTCCTACGCGCGGCTCGCCGTCGGCCTCGTCGAGCAGCGACACTACGGGCGGATGGTCGCGCTGCAGAGTGGCGTCTATACAACGGTCCCCATCGAAACCTCGAGCCTGGGAACCAAGCGCGTCGACATCGCGGAGCTCTACGACATCGAGAACTACCGGCCCAAGATCGCCCACCTGCTCGGCAAGCCGATGTTCCTCTATTAGCTGGATTGGCGGGCCGTTGGCGACAGGCGCGCCAGGGCCGAAAAGGGAACCAGGGCCGGATCGGCCGCTGGCGCTTGACGTTCGCCCCAGACCAACTGATCGTTCACCCAACTCGAAGGGAGTGGAGAACGCCTGACGTCATGCAAATCGATGAAGCCAAGCTGCATCACCCGAGAATCGTCCCGTCGTCGCTCGCCCACGAGATGGTGCATGGTACCAATGCGCTGGGCCGGGCCAACGCCAGCCTGGCCGTCCGAATAACCACGGCGGTCGGCTCGATGTGGGCGGCGTATGTCTTCGCCGCCATCGCGCTCATCTCGTTGCCAGCCGCGCTCAGGTCGGGAGACCTGATCATCATCGTTTCCTGGATCGCCCAGACGTTCCTGCAGCTCGTCCTGCTGCCGATCATCATCGTTGGACAGAACGTCCAGGCGGCAACGACCGAGACACGCGCCGAAGCCGACCACGAGACGCTTGAGGCTATTCACACGCTGACGGTCGAGGTTCACAGCATCAACGAAGCTCAGACCGAGATCCTCGAGCGGCTCGACGCGAGGGCCCAGTAGCCGGCGAGAGACGCCGCTACTCGCCCGTCATCCGCGCGGCATCGAGGATGCGCGCAAGGTCGTCGTCGCCAAGCTCCGTCTGCTCCCGTGCGACCTCGCGGATCGAGCGGCCCGAGCGGAACGCCTCGTTCGCGATCTCCGCCGCACGCTCGTAGCCGAGGATGTTCGCCAGCGGTGTTCCGATGCTGAGCCCCTGCTCCACCATGCGCGGGCCGCTCTCCGTCGCTACCAGGCCGTCCACGCACTTCTCCGCGAGCGCGCGGGCCGCGTTCGCAAGCAGCGAAATCGACTGAAGCAGATTGAAGCCGGCCACCGGCATCATCGTATTCAGCTCGAAAAAGCCCCACTGGCCGCACATCGCGATCGTCGCGTCGTTCCCCACGACCTGCGCCGCGACCTGGATCACGCTCTCCGGGATCACCGGGTTCACCTTTCCCGGCATGATTGAGCTGCCCGGCTGCAGCGCCGGCAACGCCAGCTCATACAGGCCCGCGCGCGGCCCGCTGCCCATCAGGCGGATGTCGTTCGCCACCTTCACGAGCGAGACCGCGACCGTCCGGATCTGGCCGCTCGCCTCCACGATCGCGTCGATCGTGCTCTGCGCCTGGAAGTGGTTCGCCGTCTCCCGCAACTGCAGCTTCTCGGACTCGTTGAGGTACGCGATCGTGCGTCCAGCGAACTCCTGGTGCGTGTTGACGCC
>JAKALX010000295.1 GCA_021823905.1 Chloroflexota bacterium
GTCGCCCAGCAAGGGACGGTGGGCGGTGTCGTGGTCAGCGCCGCGAGCGGCGCCCCCATCCCCGGGACGCAGATCTTCGTCACCGGCACCACGCTCGGCACCAGCACCGACGCCAACGGGCGCTTTCGTCTGGGCGGTTTGACCGGCGACAGCGTCTCGCTCTCCATCCGTCGCATCGGCTTCGCGGCCGCGGCGCGCATGGCTCGAGTCGGCGACCTCAATCTGCGCATCGCAATCAACGAGCGAGCGCTCGAGCTGAGCCAGGTCGTAGTCACGGGGACGGCGGGGAACGCCGAGAAGAAGGCGATCGGCAATGCGGTCACGACGGTCCAGGCATCCGACATCGTGGCCACGCAGCCGGTGCGCACCTTCCAGGAGCTGCTCACCGGTCGCGCCGCGGGCGTGAGCGTCATCGGGAGCTCGGGGCAGGTCGGCTCCGGATCACGCATTCGCGTGCGCGGGGCGTCGTCGCTCTCCCTCAACAACGACCCGCTCATCTACGTCGACGGCGTACGCGTGGACAACACGCAGGCCTCGGGTCCGACCAGCCAGGCGTTCGGCTCGGCGCCGATTTCCCGCTGGAATGACTTCGACCCGGATGACATCGAGAGCATCGAAGTCATCAAGGGGCCGGCGGCCGCCACCTTGTACGGGACGGAGGCCTCCAACGGCGTCGTGCAAATCGTGACCAAGCGCGGATCGGCCGGGCGCCCGGTGTGGAGCTTCGGAACGCGGCTCGGCGCCAACTCGATCCCCGGCTGGAAGGATCGCTTCTTCACCAACTACGGGACGATCCCGCGCGCGGGGAGCGCGACCGGCCTCGACACGGTCACGCTGAACGTTCGCCAGCTGAACGACTCGCTGAATTCCAACTTCGGCAACGACATCTTCCGCACGGGGATGCTGCAGGAGTACAATGCGAGCGTGAGCGGCGGGAGCGCCGCGGCCCGGTACTATGTCGGCGGGAACTACGAGGAAAACCAGGGGGTCGAGAAGGCCAACCGGCTCAATCGCGGTACGCTGCGCGCCAACGTCACCATCACGCCGAGCGACAAGTGGAGCGTGCAGTCCTCCATGGGCTACACAGGGGGGCGGACGTACGTCCCATACGAGTCGGGAGGCGGTGGACTCACCTGGGCGACGTACTTCGCGTCGCCGGGTTTCTTGTACAGAGGCCGCAATTCCGGCAATCCGCAGCTTGGGTTCCGTTCGGGACCGCCGAACATCTACTGGGAGGCGTACAACATCTTCCAGGACGCCAACCGGTTCACGGGGAGCACGCAGATCAACCACTCCCCGGTGAAGTGGTTCAACCACCGCCTCATCGTCGGCATCGACCGCCTGTCGGAGAACAACCACGACCAGGGGCAGCGCAACGACGACCTGGCAGCCAAGTATGCGTCGTTTTCCAGCGTGGGCGGGACGACGCAGGGCTACGTCGCGATCGGGACGCGTGACGTCACCTACAACACGGTTGACTACTCGGCCAACGCGACCTACACCTTCGGTAACTGGACCAGCACATCGTCGGCCGGCGGGCAGTACTATGCGCGCCGTTCCGTCGTCCGGGCGTTCTCCGGCACCGGGTTCCCGGCGTCCGGCCTGATTTCACTGCGCGCCGCGGCCATCCAGCGCACCGACCAGGACGACGTCTTCGACAACAACACGATTGGCGGCTTCCTGCAAGAGCAGGTGAGCTGGAACGACCGGTTGTTCCTGACGGCGGCGCTCCGCGCCGACGACAACTCGGCGTTCGGGACCAACTTCCCGGTGGTCAAGTACCCGAAGTTCAGCGCCTCGTACGTGCTGAGCGAAGAGCCGGGGATCAAGCTCCCGTCGTGGGTCAACACGCTGCGCGTGCGCGGCGCGTTCGGCGGCAGCGGGCTGCAGCCTGGCGCCTTCGACGCCATCCGGACGTACAACTCCGTGGGCGGCGTGGTGACGCCGGCCAACGCCGGCAACGCCGACCTCGGCCCGGAGAAGAGCTACGAGACGGAGCTGGGCCTCGACGCCGGGATCGTCGACGATCGTTACGGGGTCGAGCTCACGTACTTCAACGGCTACACCAAGGACGCGATCCTCTCCCGCCAGGCTCCGCCGTCGGCGGGCTTCCCGGGGCTCCAGTTCTTCAACGCCGGGCAGGTAGACCGTCACGGACTCGAGTGGCTCGTGCGTGCCCAGCCGATCCGCGGCAACAAGCTCACGCTCGACTTGGCGCTGAGCGGCTCGACCAATGCGTACAAGATCAAGGACATGGGCGGGAACGAGCGCGTGTCGCTCTCCGGGCAGATCCAGCACGTCGTGGGGTATGCCCCGGGGGCGTGGTGGGATCGCAAGGTGGTCAAGGCCGACAAGGATGCCAACAATCGCGCCATCAACCTCCAGTGCGATGACGGCAAGGGCGGGACGGTGGCCTGCGCCAGCGCCCCGCGCGTATTCCTCGGCAACTCGGTCCCGACGTACGAGGGGTCGTTCACGACGGGGCTGACGCTGTGGCAGAACCTGCGCATCAACGCCTTCGTCGACTGGCGCGGCGGCTACAAGAAGCTCGACGGCAATCGCCGCGTGCGCTGCAACCTCTTCTCGCTCTGCCGCGAGAACTACTACCCGAGCGAGTTCGACGCCGTCACGCTCGCCGAAGTGCAGGGTGGCACGGCGTACACGTACAACCTGATCCAGGACGCGAGCTTCCTGCGTTTCCGCGAGCTCTCGGCCTCGTACGCGCTCCCCGGCAGGTTCGCCTCGTACTTCCGGGCCACGCGCGCCTCGTTCACGGTCGCCGGCCGCAATCTTGGCATGAGCACGAAGTACAAGGGGATCGATCCTGAAGCATCGTTCAACGGCGGATCGCGCGGCGGCGCCTTTGGCCAGTGGGAACAGAACGTCCTGCCGCAGGTTCGCCAGCTCGTGACCACCATCAGCCTCAACTACTGACCATGACGCCTTCAACGCTTCCGGGCCTTCGGCCCCGCGCGATGGGCGCCGCCTATCGCATGACGCGGCAGGTTGCCGCCGCCGCATTGCTCACGCTCCCTGTGGTCGCGTGCAGCAGCCAGATCGACGAACTCCTCAGCGCCGAGAGCCCGGCACGCCTCTCGGAGAGCGGACTCCTGCAGTCGTCCAACGCCTCGCTGCTGGTGGCGAGCGCGGTGGCCGACTTCGAGTGTGCCCTCGGCGGGCACATCGTGGCGAGCGGTCTTGCCGCGGGTGAACTCGTCGACGCGACGCAGACCGCAGCGCGCTGGTCGTACGATCGGCGCGAGGTGCTTCCGCAGGACGCGCTCTACTCCACCAGCAGCTGCGAAGGGCTCGGGATGTACACGCCGGTCAACACGGCGCGTCACACGAACGACCAGGCCACGCAGAAGCTGGAGGAATGGACCGACCAGCAGGTGCCGAATCGCCAGCGCCTGATCGCCACCACGGCGGCAATGGCTGGCTATTCAACGCTCCTCCTTGGCGAGGATTTCTGCTCGGCGACCATCAACGTGGGGCCGGAACTGTCGACTGACCAGGTGCTGGACTCGGCGATCGCCCGCTTCACCAAGGCCATCACCGCAGCGACGGCGGCCAACGACCAGAACCTGCTCAACCTGGCCCGGGTGGGACGGGCGCGCGCGTACCTCGACCGTGGCAACAAGGCGGCAGCGGCCGCCGATGCGGGAGCGGTGCCAGTCGCCTTCGTCTACAACGCCGTGCACAACACGCTGTCGGCCCGGCGCCAGAATCGCATCTTCACGCAAAACAATCAGAGTCTCGCGGTGACGATCGCCGCACCGTACCGGAACATGACGGTGCAAGGTCTTCCCGACCCGCGCGTCTCAATCACCAACGCCAATCGTTTGGCGTCGGACCAGGTGAATCCGCTGTACCTGCAGAACAAGTACAGCTCGCTCACCGCACCGACGCCGATCGCGACGGGCATCGAAGCCCAGCTGATCCTGGCTGAGGCCCAGGGCGGGGCGCAGGGAATCGCGATCCTGAACGCCCTGCGCGCGCGGGCGGGCGTTGCCCTCCCGGCGTTGACGGCGGCCGAGCAGGCGGCGTTCTCGACCACGCTCGCCGAGGAGCGCAATCGCGAACTCTTCCTGCAGGGGAACCGCTGGTTCGACATGAAGCGGCTGAACATTGCGCAGAACCCCGCCGCCGGGACGCCGTACTCGAAGGGTGGCTCATACGGGAACCAGCGCTGCTGGCCGCTCCCGGACGCCGAGAAGCTGGCCAACCCCAACTTCTGACGGCGAGCCCCGGTGGCGGCGCCTAACGCGCCAGCGGGGCACCGCAGTTTTGAAGCACCGCAGCACCGATACGCGAAGGGCGAGCCCACGGGCTCGCCCTTCTGCGTTGGCGACTGGCCAGGAGGTGACGCGCGACGACGCCCTCGCTACGGGGCGCGCCAGATGCTTCCGTCGCTCGCGTTTCCGGCGAGGTCCACTGCGGAGGCGACGATGCCGTCGGTGCGCGCGCCGTCCACCACGGCGGGGACGCCGACAACGGTGCGCGAGGCATCGACCAGGCGAGCATACCAGCGGATCTCGTCGCGGGACGATCGGGTGCGCCAGCGCACCAGCCACCAGTGCAGGGGCTCGGCGGCAGGGGACTGCAGCGTCAGCTGCCACTCCGACGCATTGGCGCCGGTGACGGAGAGGGCGGGAGGCGCAGGCGGCGTGTTGTCGATCCAGGTGAGCGCTGGCGGGAGTGCCGCGGCGCTGTAGACGTTCGCGGCAAGGGTTCCGAACAGGTTGTCGCGGTTCGCGAAGACTGACCCGGCGCGGAAGAGGATCGTCCCCGGCGCCCCGCCCCGCTGCCGAACCGCCGCCACCTGGTTCACGATTTCGCTGGCCGGAAACGCGCTCGACGTGCCGTCGGCGACTCGATAGGCGGCCAGCCCGGGCCAGAGGTGGCGCCCCATGGTGTTTTGCGCCAGCCACCAGTCGAGGAGGGCGTTGAACGGCTGTCCGGTGGAGGTGATGGCCCAGTACAGTTGGGGGGCGAGGTAGTCGACCCAGCCGCGTTGGAGCCAGAGGCGCGAATCGGCGTACAGATCGTTGTAGGCGTCGAGCCCGGTGACACCCGCCGGGTTTCCCGGGCGCCAGATGCCGAACGGCGAGATGCCGACGCGCACCCATGGTTTGCGCTGCTTCACCTCGCGGTACATGCGCTCGAC
>JAKALX010000296.1 GCA_021823905.1 Chloroflexota bacterium
GGGTCTCGGTAGTCATTGCGGTCCCGCCAATTCTAAGCGATCTGAGCCCCAAGAGCGTCGCCCCCGCTCCGATCTGGTCTCGGGTAGCGCCTCCCGATCTACACAATCGGCAATCGACAACCGGCAATCGGCAATCGACAACCGGCAATCGGCAATCGACAATGCGCCGATGCCGGAGATCCCCGAACTGGAAGCGATCCGCGGGTTCTTCAACGAGCACCTGCCGGGACGCGCGATCGCGGAAGCGGAGGCGCGGATTCCCGTGGTGTTTCGCACCGGCGCGGCCGCCATCCGCGAGACGCTGCCTGGAGACACGTTCGGGGCGGTGGGCCGCCACGGGAAGTTCCTGCTGTTCGGGCTCGGCTCCGGGCGGGTGCTCGCGATCAACCCGATGCTGACGGGCCGCTTCCAGTACGTGGAGGCGACGACGAAACTGGCGGCGAAGACCTGCCTGCGTTTGGAGATCGCCGGCGGCCGCTCGTTCCGCTATCGGGACGACCGGCTGATGGGGAAGATCTACCTTGTCGGCTCTGACCAGCTCGGGCTGATTCCGAACTGGACGGAGAACGGGCCCGACCTGTTGGACCCGGCGCTGGACGAGGGGCGATGGCTCGCCCGCATCAAAAAGTACCGGGGGCAGATCAAGTCGGTGCTCACCAGGGCCGAATTCGTGCAGGGCATCGGGAACGCGTACGCCGACGAGATCCTCTGGGAGGCGAAAATCAATCCGTATGTCCCGCGCACGAAGCTGGACGACGAGCAGCTACGCGAGCTGTTCCGGTCGGCCCGCGCGGTGATGGCCTGGGCGGCGCCACTGGTGCGAGCGAACATGGTGAAGGGCGAAACGCTGGACTACGAGGAGCGGCGCGAGTTCATGCGGGTGCACCGGCTCGGCGGCAAGGCGTGCCCGCGCTGCGGCGCGACCATCTCCGAGATCACGGCAAACCAGCGGATCACGAGCTTTTGCCGGACGTGCCAGCCGGAGCTGCCGGCGTGAACGATTGGCGATTGACGATTGTTCCGTCGCCAGCCATTCTCATCCGTCATTTGATTCGCTGACAGTTCCCTCAGGCCGGGATAACAACTTCGGGCTCGAGATTGGCGAACGCTGAAACGGGCGCGGGGCGCGCCGAGACGACCCCGCGGGTTCCACAGATTTCGCATTCGCGCACGCGAACCGAGCGGCTCTGGAGGTGGACAAAATAGCGCCAGCGGTGGTCGCAGCTCGTGGCGTCCTGTTCCATGTCTCAACCATACGATTCGGGGCGTGAACACCTCGTTAACGCGCCACGTCGAGCTCGTGAAATCTCTCCGAATTCGCCGGTCGCGAGGCGGCTCGCTATAGTTACGGGTACACACGCACTATGCTGATTGACCTCCACGCACACACCTGGCCCCGTTCGCACGACTCCGTTCTCAACCCCGACGACCTCGTCTCCCGCGCCAAGCAGGCAGGGCTCGATGCGGTGGTGTTCACGGAACACGACACTGTCTGGGATTACAGGTCGATCGAGGAGCTGCGAGCGAAACACAACTTCCTCGTGCTGGCCGGGGTGGAGATCAGCACAGACGACGGACATGTGCTGACCTTCGGGATCGACAAGTACGTGTTCGGCATGCACCGCTCGAAAGAGCTTGCCAGCTACGTGGAGAAGGCCGAGGGGGCGCTGGTGGCGGCCCATCCGTACCGTCGGCAGATGCCGTGGTTCAGCCGCAACGACGAGGAATACCGGGCGGCGCTGGAGAAGGCGACGCGGAACCCGGCGTACCAGTACGTACAGGCGCTCGAAGAGCAGAATGGGCGCGGATCGGACAAGGAGAACGAGTTCTCGCGCCGGCTCTGCGAAATGATGAAGCTGCCGGGGACGGGGGGGACCGACTCGCACGCGATCAGCGACATCGGCAAGGCGGCCACCTATTTCGAGCGCGAGATCCACGACGAGCGGGAGCTGATCGCGGAGCTCAAAGCAGGGCGGTACCACGCGGTGGATCTTCGCAGCGGGAAGCCGGTCGCTGCCCGCGAGGCCGCCAGCCAGGGCTGATTGCACTTCGCTTCACACACCGCGAAGGCGGTAGTAGTATCCGAAGGCCAATCCCGGCGCTGGTAGCTCAGCGCCCAGAAAATGAGGAACAGACGCCAGCATGACGTACGTCATCACCGCCCCCTGCATCGACGTCCAGGACCAGGCCTGCGTTGAGGTCTGCCCGGTGGATTGCATCCACTTCGACGAAGGCGAAGACAAGATGCTCTACATCAACCCGGACGAATGCATCGACTGCGGCGCCTGCGAGCCGGCCTGTCCAGTGAGCGCGATCTACGCGGAAGATGACGTGCCCGGCGACGTAGCGCAGTTCAAGTCGATCAATGCGACGTGGTACAGCGACAAACCGGCGGCGCGTGCGGCCGTGGCGGCATTCAAACCCTCCTAAGCTTCTCTCCGGCGCGTAAGACCGCCGCAAGGTCACTCCCCACTGGGGAGTGACCTTTGTGTTGTCCGGTGAATTGACCGTGAGGCGGCTGCCGGTAACCTAGAAATGTTGCGCCACGTATTGAGCGTGGCGCGGAGGTAGACGTAACCATGACCGAACGGACAGTAATCGAGGCGGCGCCGCGGAGCGTCCTCGGCAAGAAGGTAAAGACGCTCCGGCGGGCGGGCCGCCTCCCGGCCAACGTCTTCGGCCGGGGGATCGCTTCGACGGCGGTGGAAGTCGACGCGAGAGCATTCGGGCACGCAATCAAGGCGGCCGGCCTGCGGCACATGTACGAGCTGCGCGTGGCGGGCGAGAAGGCGGCGCGCTACGTGATCATCCGAGGGCTGAGCCGGTCGGGTGGCACCGGTGATCCCATTCACGTGGACTTCTTGCAGGTCGATCCCGAGCGGCCGATCACGGCGAACGTGCCCCTGAAGGTGGTGGGCGAGGCGCCCGCGGTGAAGGATCTGGCGGGCACGCTGCAGCAGTTCATCGAAACCGTGAGCATCCGCTGCAAGCCGCTCGCGATCCCGGAGGCGATCGAGGCCGACGCCGGGGTGCTGAAGAGCTTCACGTCGACGATCACGATCGGGGGCATTATGCCGCCCGCCGGAGTCGATCTGCTGAGCGATCCCTCGCTGGTGGTTGCGTCGGTCGCGCCGCCGCGGGTGAGCACGGAAGCACGCCCCTAGGCGGGCGCCCTGCGCAGATGACGGACCGCACCTACCCGGCCGACCCCGCCGAGGCGGCGCTCGCGCTGTTCATGGGGTGGTTTGGCTCGCACTACGCGCGCAGCACGAAGGCGTCGGCGGCCACTTCGTCGGAAGGGGTGCTCCAGACAACGGCGACCGTCGGGCGGCGCTGGAGCGTGGCGGTGACCGTTGTCAACACGCTGGCGGCGGAGGCGACGGCAGAGTGGGAAGCAGCCCGAGCCGCCATCGAGCAGCGGCTGGACGCGGACGGGCGATCGCTGATCCTCTGGGCGCCGCGGGGCGCACCGTTGCCGAAGGGAGAACCAGGCGTGTCGCAAGTCGTCGCGGCCGTTCCCGAGGCGACGAAGACGCCGGACGGGCGGCTGGAGCTGCGGCGGCCGGTGACGCTATTCCTGCGGCGCGTCTCGACCGAGGGCTCGGTGGTGACGGTGCTGGGTGGCCTCCAGGCCTCGTGGGCGCGGTTTACGAATCGTGTGCCGGGGAGCTTCCAGTTGCAGTCGGCGGACCTCTACCGGCTGCCCGCGAGCGAAGAAGAGCGGGACGACCTGTTCGACCGCATCGTGCTCGCCGCCGGCCAACCGGAGGCTGACGAATCACAGGCGATCGCGGCGATCGACTGTTGGACCGCGAACGACCTTGGCGAGGGACGATCCTGCGTCATCGGAAACCCGCAGTTGGAGACCGACGAGCAGAGCGCTTCGCTGCGGCGAACGCTTCGACGGTTGTTGCGGCAGGCGGCAGGCGGGCTCGCCGAGGGCAGCCCCGCGGCGCGCGCGCTCGTGGTGCTCGGGGCGGCGACGTACGCGGAGGAAGAGAAGCTGTCGTGGGCGCTCCGAGGAATGGACCCGACCCTCTACGCGGGATACGACATCATCGCCGTGGTGGCCGACGGCGTTGTGAAGGTGCTGCTGGAGCCGGAACGGGGCACGCTGCCCTGGGACGCGCCGCTGGGCCAGGGTAGCTCCTGATTCGTCCGGCGCCTTGAAGGGGGTCTGCGATGGCCATTCGCCGCGTGGGGTTCATTGGGATCGGGATCATGGGCGGACCGATGGCGGCGAACCTGCTGCGAGCAGGGTTCGAACTCACCGTATGGAACCGTACGGCTGCAAAGTGCGAGCCTCTGGTCGCCGCGGGCGCCCGGGCCGCCGGCTCGCCGCGGGAGGTAGCCGCAGCGTCTGAAGTCACGCTCAGCTGCGTGACGAATTCGGGCGACGTTGAAGAGGTTGCGCTGGGCGCGGACGGCGTGATCGAGGGCGCTGCTCCGGGTAGCGTCTACGTCGACTGCTCGACGATCTCGCCAGAGACGGCGCGGAACGTTTCGAGGCGGCTCGCGGAACGACAGGTGGCCATGCTCGACGCACCGGTGAGCGGAGGCGACGTGGGCGCGAAAGCCGGGACGCTCGCCATCATGGCCGGCGGGGAAGCGGACGTGTTCGAACGATGCCGGCCGGTCCTCCAGGCGATGGGCAAAACGGTCGTCCACGTTGGGAGCAGCGGAGCGGGCCAGGTGGTGAAAGCATGCAACCAGGTTGCGGGCGGGCTGAACCTGCTCGCGATGGCGGAAGCGATCACGCTGGCGCGGCAAGCCGGAGTGGACCCGGCGAAAATGCTGGAGGTCGTGAGCGCCGGAGCCGCGGGCTCATGGATGCTTTCGAACCTCGGACCGCGCGCGCTCAGGGGTGACTTCGCCCCCGGATTCATGGTCGAGCTGATGCAAAAGGATCTGCGGCTGGTGCTGGAAACGGCGGCCCAGACGCACACGGCGCTCCCGGGCACGGCGCTGGTGAACCAGTTGTTCACGGCGATTGAGGCGGAAGGCCGGGGGCAGGACGGCACGCAGGCGATCGTGGACGCGATCGGCAAGCTCTCGCGCGGTCCAGGCGGCTAGCTGGCGGCTGCGCCGCGGAAGTAGGTCTGGGCGGCTTCGTAGCCGCGGCGCGATTCTTCCATCTGGGCGACAGCGGCGCCGACGTACGCATCC
>JAKALX010000297.1 GCA_021823905.1 Chloroflexota bacterium
CAGCCATGGAGCGCCGGGATGCGGAGATAGCGGGTGGTTTGAAGACGAGCGGATCGAGGCGCTCCTCGCGGACGGCGTCGTCCGGCAGGCATAGCGAAGCCGCTGCCCACGCCGTCGTATCAGAAGCGCGACAGCCATGGAGCGCCGGGATGCGGAGATAGCGGGTGGTTTGAAGACGAGCGGATCGAGGCGCTCCTCGCGGACGGCGTCGTCCGGCAGGCATAGCGAAGTCGCTGCCCACGTCGTATAGTGTGTAATCGATCACTCTTGTTGTGTAGGAGCGGTGCGATGTCGCTGGTGAGGATGCAGATCTTGCTCGAGGAAGACGAGCGGCGCGCGGTCGAAGACGAGGCGCGGCGGCTCGGCATCTCCATGAGCGAGGTGATCCGCCGGCAGGTGCGGCCGCTGGCGCTCGCGGAAGGCCGCGCGGAGTACGACGGCGAATGGCCGCCAAAGGACGATCCGTTCTTCGCGCTCATCGGGAAATATGAGAGTTCGTTGGATGAACCGAACGACGGCTCGATCCACCACGACACGTACCTCTACGGCGGCGAGATCGAAGCGTGAAGGTGTTGCTCGACACGAGCGCCGCCTATGCGCTGACTGATCGCCGCGACCCGTACCATGTTTCGGCTCGCGCGTACGTTCGCACGCCCGGCCTGGCGCTCGTGACGGCGTCGGCCATCGTCGCCGAAACCTACACCATCGTTAGGCGCCGCATTCACTACCGGGCGGCGATTGAGTGGGTCGAGTCACTGCGCGTCGGCGGGCACGTCACTGTCGAGCACGTGGGATTGGCCGAAGACGCGGCAATCTGGGGCATCCTCCGCGAGTACGCGGGCGTGCCGCTGAGTTATGCCGACGCCTCGGTGATCGCGCTTGGCCGGGCGACGGGGATCAAAGAGGTCTTCAGCTTTGACACGGATTTCGCCGCCTGCGGCCTGCGGCTCGTTCCTGGCGGCTGACGATAGCCGAGGCCCAGGCCCGACGATAACGGAGCGCTGCGCCGGCGGCAGGCATTGCAGCGCCGCTGCAATGCCTGCGATCCGCTATTGAGGTCGCGGCGCCCGAGACGCGGCGTGTCCCCAGCTGGCCCCATGGGGCATTCGAGATGAGCTTCTGTTCAACACGGTTCTCCTGGTCGTTGAGGTTCAGGGTTGCCTACGACCAGGTGCCGCCAGAAGTTTGAATTACCGGAGTCGGGTTGGCTTTGGCCTGGGCGGTGCCGCCACCCTGGGTCGCGAGGGCCCCGGAGATAACGATGGCGGTGAGGGCGGCTAGCAGGATGAGTCGACGTTTCATGGTCTTGTTCTCCCTTTCGGTGTGGCGCCCCAACGATCGGCGTTGGGTTCCTTGTTCCAAGTTAAGTAGACAGGCGTGCCCTGTCAGGCAGACGGTGCGTTTCAGCTTGGTTGCGCCCGTTCACCTGGCGTCCGCCGAGGCGCCCCAAACAGCCGCCCCGTAGATTCAAGCAGGCGGGAATCCGGCGTTCACTCAAGGCGCCAGGAAAATTGAGTCATGCTCAAGTTTCTGCGAGCTTCTGCCGTGAAGTTCGTTCGTATCTCGCCCGACGGCGCGTACGCTGGGTGGCTTGCCGCTCCTTCAGCCCGCGCTTGAGTGAGTCAGGGCAGTTCCCCCGCTTCCAGCACGGGAACTCTCTGGAGGCGCTGCGCCGGCGCGCGGAGCAGCGGCTGGCGGGCGACCACGAGGAGGCAGAGTCCGAGGGTAGTCCAGGCGAGCGCCGGGAGAACTGCTTCGAGGCCAAACAGCTGCCCCAGCGCGCTGACGGGCGCTGCGTCGAGCATCGCCAGGCCCATCGCCAGGGGGAAGAGGCCGAGCACCCGCCCACGCATCTCGTCGCTGACGAGGAACTGGACCATCGTCGAGGCGCTGACCATCGTGCCCACCAGCGCGAAGCCGAGCCCGAAGTTCACGACGGCCGTCAGCGGCACCAGGCGCGAATGCCCGAAGACGATTGTTCCCGTGGCGAAGAGCAGCACCATCGTGCTGAAGCTGCGCCCGCTCCTCGTCAGCCGGTGGTTGCGCGCGAAGAACACCGAGGCCGTGGCTGCGCCAAGGCCCCAGGTCATCGCCATGAGCCCGAATTGCGACTTCGAAAGGCCGAGCACCTCGGTCATCCAGATTGGCCCAAGCGTCGCCGGTCCGGGCATGCCGACCACCTGGAGGATCAGGATCAGCAGGATGATCCCGGAGATCGCCGGGTCGCGGCGCGTGTAGGCCAGGCCCGAGCGGATGTTGCCGAGCATGCCCTCGCTGCGCCGGGCGCCGCCGAGACTGCGGAAGCGCAGCGCGGAGATCAGCGGCAGGATGGCGAGCCAGGCAACGAGGGACCCGGCGTAGACCTGGCCCGGCTCGAACATGGCGTTCAGGAGGCCGACGAGCGGTAGCGAAAGCGGCGTGGTGAGCTGGACGGCCATCATCTGGAGGCCGATGCCGTTGGCGAGGTCGCTCATGCCCACAATCGCGGGCGTGCTGGCGCTGCGCGTGGGCTGGTCGATCGCCATGTTCCCGGCGGCGAGAAACGTGAGCACAAGCAGCGCGGCGACGGTTGCCTCGCCAAACGGCTCGGTGAGCATCAGCGCGGCGATGACGACGTTGAGCGCGAGCGCCGTCGACTCGCAGAAAAGGAGTACGCGGCGCCGTTCGAAACGGTCGGCGATGGCGCCGCCGACGAGGCTGAAGAAGAGCAGCGCGCTGCCCCTAGAAGCGGCGATCAATCCGACATAGAGCACCGACCGCGACGGGTATTGCGCCTGCACCCAGAACACCTGCGTGAGGAACTGGATCGGCATCACGAAGCCGACGATCGTCGTTCCCAGGAGCAGCAAGCGGAAATCGCGGTGAGCCAGCGCGCGCATCGACTGGCGGCGCGCAAAGAACGATCCCGATTCCATCAGGGGATTGTATGCGACGGCTCCGAGCGGTGCGCTCCCGTCAGTCGCGGGCGATCGCCGGACCTACAGCGCCGTACGGGTGGCCGCCCGCGGGCCTGGCCGGTCCCGAAGGCGCCGCGGCGACGTCGACGGTGCAACGGAGTTCCCCGCAGGCGGCCAGGAGGTCGTCGACGAGTTGCTGGTCGACGCGCGATCCGCTGTTGAGGGCTGGGGAGCCCGTCGCTCCGCGCGTGTGAATGCCGACGACGCGGCCGAACGAAGGCGCCGCGGGGTTCGACGACCAGATGGCGGCGCCGCTTTCGCCTGCCTCGGTGTCGATGTCATACCAGAGCGTGAACGGCTCGATCGAGGCGAAGCCCGAGGTGGCGGCGACCCACATCGTGCCCTCCGGCTCGTCGGCCGGGTAGCCAGCGATGGCGGGCGCGAATCCGCCGGCGGCGAGGGCGTCGTCGTCGAGGACAGACATCGCGAACCAGCGCGCGGCGCGGCCAAGGCGGTCGTCGGGCAGGCGGATGAGCCCCCAGTCGAAGTCGGCGTTGCCGCCGGTGGCGATGAAGCCGTCGGGCACCCACCAATCGGTGGCGAAGGCGGCGCCGAACGGCTCGCTCGTCCCATCCTTCCCGGGAACGACGCGGATGTGCTTCGCCCAGGCGCCGCTCTCGGGATTCCAGAGGCAATGGCCGGCGGTGAGGACGGCGTCCGGGCCGACGAGCGCGCCGCTGCAGACCTCGGCGAGCTGCCCGGCGTCGTCAATCGCCTCCACACGGGCGATGGCGCTATAAGGGAAGGCGCTGGTGTCCGTTACCCGCGTCCGGTTGTCGTCGCCGATGATGCTGGGTTCGCGATGGAGCGTGGCGCCGGTTGGCGCCGTCATCGGGCCTGGCGAGACATCGTGGTGAACGACACCCCCGGAGGTGACCGATCCCGCGGGCGCGCCCGCGACAGCGCCCGAGACCGTCGCGGCCATGATCACGACGGCGACCAACAGGGCGCCTCGCAGGACGAGCGGCGAACGGGACCGCGCGATGCTCACAGACTGGATATCGGCGGAAACACGAACGACCAGAGATCAGAGGCGAGCGCGTGGCCGAAACACGTCCGATGCGCTCTGATCTCCGGTCTCTGGTCTTCGTTCTACTCCCAGGCTCGCAGCCGCTGGCGAAAGGCGTCGCGGATCTCGCCGGCAGCGGGCGGTTCGACAAGGGGTCCGAGGAATACGAGCCGTCCTTCGAGGTAGTCCAGCGCGCTTTCGACGCTGGTCACGTCGTCGCTGTCCGCGGCTTCGGCGAAGAGCGCGTCGGCGAGGACCGCGGGAGCAGCGCTGATCGCCGCGCGGGCAGCATCGGTGGTCGCGAGCTCGCGGCCGAAGATGCGGGTGAGCTGGGTGAGAGCAGCCGTCATCGCCAGGAAACGGTAGCGCGCGACGGGCAAGCTTCGCCAGCGGCGGCCAAGCCGGGCGCCGAACGCGTGCGCGATATGAAGTTCGGGCCGAAAGCTAGCGGGCCGCTTCCTCCTGGGCAGGCGGCTTCATCTTGCTGTAGCAGGCGCTGCAGTAGACGGGGCGCTCGCCGCGGGGAACGAACGGGACTTCGGTCATCTGGCCGCATTCGGCGCAGGATGCCGGGTGCATCTGGCGGGGGGTCTTGCCGCCGAAGCTCGCGAAGTTGCCGTAGCGGACGTAGCCGTCGGTCTGTTCGAGCGTGCTCTGGCTGGCGCGGCGCGCCGAGCGGCAGGACTGGCAACGCGTGGGCTCGTTCATGAGCCCCTTGTTGGCGTAGAACTCCTGCTCGCCCGCTGTGAATACGAACGGTGTGCCACAGTCGCGGCACGCGATTTGCTTGTCGGCAAATGCCAAGGGACGGGATCTCCTGTAATCCGCACCATGCGGGATTGATCCCATGGTAGCAGATGGCGGCAGGGGAGGAGGAAAAGGCCGCTGCCAGGCGATGACGGACTGACCGCCGGCGATTGGCAGCCCACATGCAAACCGGCGCGGGAACGGTGGATCGGCGGAACTCGCGGCTCAGTGGGAGTGCGTGCGCAGTTCCGGGATCGACCGGGGATTCGCGGTGTCCGAATCGTGGCTGCATGGGTCCACGTGCACGATCAAAGTGCCGAGCTTGGGGACCGCGTGGGTCACGGCGTGTTCGACGCCCTCGGCGATCGCGTGCCCCTCCGCAACCGAGAGCTCCCGGTCGACGGTGATTCGTGCCTCCGCGTGAATCGCGTGGCCAATCCACCGGGGCC
>JAKALX010000298.1 GCA_021823905.1 Chloroflexota bacterium
TCGCCGGCCGCAGCGTCGACGATGTCGTCGACGCGCAAACGTGACAGCTCGTGCTGATCGTAGCCCAGGATGCGCGCGGTGTAAGCGTTGGCGTCGAGAATCGCCCGCGTGCCCGTGTCGAAGAGGAAGATCATTTCGTCGGCCTGAGCGACGAGAGAACGGTATTTGAGCTCGCTTTCGCCAAGCGAAGCAAGCGCAGCCGCCTTCTCGATCGCGATCGCAAGCGGCCGGGTGAGCGTGCCGAGCAGTTCCGCGTCCTCGCGGGTGTACTGGTGCGTGCCCGCCCCCCAGAGAGCGACGGCGCCGCGCACCTGTTCGCCGACGATGAGCGGCGCGCGGATCACGGAATACAGGCCCGCCGCGATCAGTTTCTCGCGGAAGCTGGTCGACGAGCCTTCCTCGCGAGCGTCCGCGACGAGCTGGGGTTCGGGCCGGGCGATGACCTGACCCGAATAGAGCTGGTTGATGGGAAGCGACTCGGGTAGCGAGGCACGATCGATTACGTCGGAGTCCATGCCGAGAAGCGTTGCCCGGCCGCTCTCCTCGTCGAAGTACACGGCCTGGGCATGGCCGCAGTTGAAGAGCGAGCGGCATTCCTCGAGGAATCCGGCCGCGAGATGCTCGGGTACGCCGCCGGCGCTGAGGCGAGTGAGAATGCGGTTCGTGTGCTCGAGCCGCAGGCTCCGCCGCTCGAGCTCCTGGCGCTCGTGGAAGTAGCTGACGGCGACGGCCAGCGGCTGAACGATCTGCGCGAGCTGCCGCGCGTCGGCTTCGGAGTACCGGCCACGGATGCGCGAGCCAACCGAGACCATGCCAAGCGCCTGCGCCGCGGTGCCGATGCGGGCACGGATGACGGAGCGATCGCCGCGGTCGTGCAATTCGCGCGCAGCCGCACTCAATCCCGCCGCCTCGCCGAGATCGGGCACCACCTGGAAACCCTCGGCGGCCACGAGATCGAAGATCTCGGTTCGCGGGATATGCCTCCCCGTCTTCCACTCGGGCACGAAATCGGAGTCGATCCCGGCGAGCACTGTGTCCCCGTCGCCCGCAATCACTATCGCGCAGTGGTCCGCGCCATACATCGCACGGACGGCGTTGGCTACGGGGGTCGCCACCTCCTCGATCGTCTCCTGGGGGCCAAGGGCCGCGAGGATATCCAGGACTGCTTGGGTACGCTGCGTCTGATCGCGGAGGGAAGTTACGACGCGTGGCCGTTCGAGAACCATGGCCAGTGGCGCCGCGATTTCGGTCAGCGCTCGCAGCTCCGCCTCGCCAAGCTTGCCCGGAACGGTGGAGCCGGCGGCGATGACGCCAACAGGCCGTCCCTCGGCGTCGAAGCGGACGGCAATCACGCTCGCCATGCCGATTGCCACGGCGGTCTCGCGCAGCCATGCGGGCGCGCCGTCGGGATCGCGGCTGTCATAGAGCGCGGTTGGGCAGTCGAGCATGCCCTGGAAAGTCGCGGACTCGGCCAGGGGCTTGCGCCGCGGGCCCGCGGCGATGGGAGCGCTGGAATCGACCGCGACCCGGTGCCGGACTCCCTCCTCGTGCTCGAAAGCGTCGACAAGGACGGCTTCGGCGCCCAGGAACCGCCTGACTTCGGCCGCGAACGAGCGGATGATCTCGGTGGGCGGTGCGCCAGCCTGAAGGCTGCTCAGCAGGCGTGTGACGTTGCCCGGGCGCGCCGGCTCCGCCTCGCCCGCCAGCGCCGGGCTGGTGCGTTCCGCGGCCAACCCGAGCGGGGCGCAGAGTGCAACGAGCCGCTCCAGGTCGTCGGCGCACCAGATTCTCGGCTCAGGGCTGGCGACGACCACGAGCGCGGCCACCTCGCCCGATCCTGTGCGGACGGGCACGCGCATGAGCGAGCGCGAACCTGCCCGCGCCGCCAGTGCTTCTATCATTCCTCCGGGCGCGTCGCCGAGGTTGGCCACCAGGCACGGGCTGCCGCCTGCGTCTGCCAGCCAGCCGCAGATCCGCTCGGGACGAAGCGTCGCGAGCGCCCGGTCGACACCCGCGATGTCGCTCGAGCGGGCAGCGAAGCGCGGGCCGTCGGCGGAGAACGCGACAATCACCGCGTGGGCGGCGTTGAACAGCCGGCACGCCTCATCAACAACGGCGCCCGCCACCGCTTCGAACTTCGCGCCGGCGTCAACGGCAGCCACCAGGCGCGCCTGTGCAGCCGCGCGCTCGGAATGCCCGGCACGCACCGCCGAGACTTCTCCCGGCGCGATCGACTCGCGGCTGCCGTCCGTGGTCGTCGTCCCCAACAGAGTCTCCCTCGCCTTCGGCGATGATTGCCGGGCGCGCGGGGTACGCGACCTGCATCATGCGCGGAAAGCCAACGGATCCTACGTGAGTGGTCTGCATGCGAGACATCGGGGAATGCCCGGACATCTGCCGATGGCCACTCGTTCGCTCGCGACTTTACGATCGGCGCACCTTTACGTCTAGCTGTTGGCGACAGCCTAGTACGACCAGATTGCGGCGCCTGAGACCTCCAGGTAGTACACCTGTCCGCGGTGCAGCGTGTTGATGGTTGCGGCGTAGCCGGGAATGCCAGGAGCGAACCGATCCCAATGGCCGGCGACGGGATCCCATGCGTAGACGCCGAGGAGCTGACCCTGGATCGAGGCGGTCGCGTCGCTCACCGGCTGATCGGGGCCGGCATAGGTGACCAGGTTCATGCCGCCAAACAGGGCGACGTTCACGCCGGCCAGGGCCAGGGGCGGCTGTGTGGGCGTCGCCGTCGGGGCGGGTACAGGCGTGCTGGTGGGGCGCGGCGTATTCGTCGCTGGCGGCGGCGCCGCGGCACTGGCGGCCGCCGGAGCCACACCGGAGTCGTCGAGGTAGCCGAAGTCGGCCGTCCAGCGGCCGCTGTACTCGCCGAGCCCCGCCACAACCGCGCGGGGATCGAGGATGTTCGCGCGGTGGCCAGACGAGTTCATCCACAGTTGGAAGATGGTGTTGGCGTCGCTGGATCCGTAAGCAATGTCCTCGGCAGCCCAGCTCTGATAGCCGCAGTCCATGGCGCGGTTCTTCGGCGGGTTGAGGACAGTGTTCCTGCCGAGCGAGTCCGTATGAGAAAAATTCGGTGGCCCGGCGCTCGAATCCGCAGACTTCCAGGCGGCGGCCCGGTTGAGGTTGGGCGAGAACTTGAGCGCGCCGAGGCCTGCCTGCTGGCGCGCACCATTGAAAAGGTCGAGCATCTGTTGCTCGGCCGCGCTGACGCCGCTGCCGGCGGTGTCGCAGTTGGTGATGGCGCTTACGCGCGAGGCCTTCGATCCAAGACCGATCGCGGCAGCCGCGGCCAGCAGCCCCGCGACGAGAAGCGCGGGGACGAGTGTCCGTCGGAACATAATCCCCCTGCGGAGCCCAGCCGCCACGCGGGCTCGCGCTGGCAACGTACCGCGTCAACGAGGAAGAGAAAACCTCTGGAGGCAACATTTTGCAGACGGTTTACGCGAATCCGGGCCGGTTCGCCTCGGCGCTGAGGCGCCGGTGACGGTTGCAGGTTGGCTCCGGCCGCTTTTCACTGCGGGGGTGAAGCGAGCGCCAACCCGGATCCTGCTGGTGCGTCACGGCCAGACGGTGACGAATCGCGAGGGCCGGTTCTGCGGCCATTCCGAAACCGCGCTGACAGCGCTCGGCCAGAAGCAGGCGGAAGCCCTCCAGGAGCGTCTGCGAGGCGCCCAGATCGACGCCGCCTACGCGAGCGACTTTTCGCGGGCGATAGACACCGCGGCGATCGTCCTGGCTGGCCGCGAAGTCCAACTGCGGCTGGATCCCGGCCTGCGCGAGCTGCACTACGGCGAGTGGGAGCAGGAGAAGGAGCGCGAAGTCGCCCGGCGCTATCCCGAGCAGCACCGCCTGATGCGGAACGAGGACCCCGCCTGGCAGCCGCCCGGCGGCGAGACCATCGGGATGGTCCGCTCGCGAACCGCAGACGCGTTCAGCAGGATTGTCCGCGCCCACGGCCATCAGACGGTGCTGGTGGTGAGCCACGGCACGGCGATCAACTGCCTCCTCGCCGAGCTGCTCGCGATCCCGCCCTCGCATACGTTCCGCTTCCTGGTTTCCAACTGCGGCCTGACCGAGGTGGTGATGCGCGGCTCAGCGGCGGTGGTCACCCGGTTGAATGACACCTCACACCTGGCAGGGCTGGAGTCTCCGGTATGATTCCGATTGGGGACTCGCCCGGACGGCGAACGACGCCGTGGGTCACCTATGCGATCATCCTCGCGAACGTCGCGATCTTCCTGTACATGCTTTCGCTCTCGACCGCGACGCCACCGCCGCGAACGATCGCCTACACGCGCGCTGCGGACGCACTGGCGGACGGCGCCTGCTACGGGTTCCCGGCCGCGCCGAGCGACTCCGATCAGTTCGTCTGCAAGTTCGCGTTCCAGCCGAAAGAGTTTTTCGACAACCTGAAGGGCGTCTCCGATGTCTCGCGGCCAGACCGGCCGATCATCCTGATCTCGATCCTCACGGGGCTGTTCCTGCACGCGGGCTGGCTGCACCTGGGCGGCAACATGCTCTTCCTCTGGGTGTTCGGCGACAACGTGGAGGACCGGCTGGGACATGCCGGCTACCTGCTGTTCTACCTCGTCGCGGGGATGGTAGCGGCGCTCGCCCAGGGGCTCATCCAGCCGGCGAGCCTGGTGCCGGTCCTGGGCGCGAGCGGGGCGATCGCCGCCGTCCTGGGAGCCTACATCGTCTACTTCCCGCGGGCCTCGATCCGGGTCGTGATCCCGTTCTTCATCCTGCTCTTCATCCCGATACCTGTTCCGGCGTGGCTGATGATCGGACTGTGGTTCGTGCAGAACCTGTTCGCCGGCTTCGCGAGCGTCAACCAGGCGGCCAGCCCGGACACGAGCGTGGCGTTCTTCGCCCATATCGGAGGGTTCGTCTTCGGGATGGCGACGGCGGTGGCGCTTGTCCGGCGGGCGAGGCGATAGCGCCAGGCGACGGATCGGTCAGGTGATCCAGAGCGATCGTGGCGGCAGAGACATCGCGGCGCTCGTTCGCACTCGCGCTACCGACGGTGCGCCGCCGAGGGAGCTGCCTTGTCCGGCGGGCGAGGCGATAGCGCCAGGCGACGGATCGGTCAGGTGATCCAGAGCGATCGTGGCGGC